>PWZG01000007.1 GCA_003567575.1 PVC group bacterium
ACATGTTCCATCTGAACGGCGGCTACACGTAGATTACGCATTGTATCTTTCCTTTTCGCATTGTTTAGTGTGTTTCATGTATGGACGGCTCAACAGGCGATTCGCCCTCCAGAAGAAGGTCAAGCATTGCGCGATGCGATCGGTAACCCAACCTGGAGGGCGAAGCTCCCGCTAATCCGCATGAAGACAAGGCGAACCTTGAGAGAACAGGAATTTCAACCGTTTTTCGTCGTTGCCGGATGTTTGAGAAAAGCTTACCCTGGCGATCAGTCAATCGTTTCCAGCCGTTTCCAGCAGTTGAGTTGCATGCGCGGCAGGTGGAACGGCCCTTTCCGCATGTTGTTGCCCTTGAGGGTGGACAAAGCGGCAGCGGTCTCTCTCGGCATCGTTCATTGATCAGCGTTCCTTTCTTTGCCCTTTCTATCAACGTTTTGTGGGCATAAGAGTGTCGGCCGACGTCCGCTTGCTAAGTGAGGCTAGATTTTGATGGGTGGCCCGTTTTCCATAAGGTAACGTTCGGCATCGGAATTCCACAGACCGTCGTATTGGTCGCACAACCGCGCCAGTTCGGCGAACATCGGGTCCTGTTTACCGCGTTCCGCAAAGTCGGTGATCGCGACAAGTGGAAGATCGATGTGGGTATACAACAGTTTTTTGGCGCCCGGAATATCCGGCAGGTTTTCGATGGTTTTAGCGCCGCAAGTCATTCCGCCAATATGCGAAATCATGGCGGCTGGATTGATCCGGTTCTCGCCCATTAACTGTAGTGCTTCCTTCATGTCATCGGTGTTGCCGCCGGATGTTCCGACAATGTGCGTTTCCGCATAATGCACGTTATAGAAATTAAATTTAGCGGAAAATGAGGGATCCGTCGGTCCGGCAAAGAAGTTAAGGCATCCGTTGCGGCCAAGGATGGCATCGCCCTGTTCGACAACCGGGGCAACCGGCGCCAGCACGAAGACGTCGTCGTATCCCTGTCCATCGGTCAGTTGCTGCAGCGCAGCCACCGCATCCGCGGTCTCGAGTGTATTGCGGTAGACCAGTTTGACGCCGCGTTTGGCGGCCTTTTCCGGCGGGAACAACTGGGCGGCGCGGTTCAGGCGGTCGCCATCAATATCGGTAACAACGAGCAACCCGGGACGGCGCGGTCCGTTGACGAGATAGTCGACAAACCCGAGGCCCATGGGGCCGGCTCCCGCCAGCATGGCGCAGCGACCGCCCTCGATGATGCCCATATGGTGCTGATAGCTACCGTATTGGGTGTGATACTGCGCGTGGGCGGCGCCGATAATACATGACATCGGTTCGCTGAGCGAGGCTTTAAAAAATCCGTCGCCATCGAACGGAAGCAGGCAGCCGCTTTCCATGACACAGGACGGGATGACAACGTAGGTCGCCATGCCGCCCACCGTCGCGAAGGAATAACCGGGAGCGTCAAGCGTCCCTTTGTATCCCAGGGCCGGTTGAATCGAAAACTTACGGCCCGACTCGAATTGGTCGGCCCAGCGGCGGCCGACTTTGCGGAGCACACCGGCGAATTCGTGGCCGATGATGACAGGGTTTTCGGCGACATCGTCGGGAACCCGTTTATGGTCGGCGCCCAGCAGGGCGGCTTTATGAGAAGACATACAGACCGAATCGGTAAACACCTCGGCCAGAATCTCATCTTCTCCGATATCGGGCAGTTCAAAAGATTCCAGTCGTAAATCGTTGCGGCCGTAAAGCCGGAGCGCTGTCGTTTGCATCGCAGGATCTCCTTCTTGTAAGATGTTGTTGAGTTAATCTAACACTTACGGCGTAAAAAAACAATAAAAAACATGCTGAGATAATGGACGGAGTCGCGTGGTGCGTGGCGGGTGGCGGGTGGCGGGTGTCCGCGTGTCGGGAGTCTGGTACCCGACTCAGACATATCCCCGGATAAGCCGCAACAACCAGTCGAAGCCAAGCACCAGGACAAGCAAGACGGGCAGGATTAAGTGGTGCCAGAAATCAAGACTGCGAAGACGTTCGGCTTGCAACATTTCCGGCACACTGGCCGTCGGCCAGGATTGCGGATCGTCGCGTTCGAGGAATCTGCCGCCGGTTTGCGAGGCGATACGCTGCATATTACCTTTCCGAAGACGGATATCCGTTTCCGTGATATCGCGCGGCACGACATCGAACGCCGCCATGGACTCGGTGACGATCGCTTGTTGCGACAAAAGCGTCGCCTCGACATGATGACGTCCGGTATGATTGACAAGGAATTCGGTTGTGTAAATCGATGGATTGTCCGGTGACCGCGTAAACATCAGTGACTGACTTCGTTCATCTGGAAGCAAGATTTCGCCTTGAATTTCGGGAGACGGAACCTGGGCATCCGATACGATTTCGGCATACAACGTCAAACGGCTACCGGAAACGACGCTTGAGCGGTCGCTTCGCAATCGCAGGGACGCTATACCGGGGGCCGCGTGTCCGGCGGCCATGGCGCGCAATGCCTGTTGCCAGAAAAGTTCGTAGGGAGTGTTGCCGTCGGTGGTTTGGTTGCCATGCATCTGCCATTTCCAGAGGGTATCGGTCCCGATATAAAGGACCCTGCCGCGTCCGACTGTATGTTCTGCCATAACGATCAGATTCCCGTATTCGTTGGCGACTTCGGTCGCCTGGACAAGGATGGTGGCGGCCGGTTTTTTTCGTAATGGCGCGTAGATTCGGTCGAGAGCAGGCAAATCATTCCAGAACTGACGGTCTTCGGCGCTAAAGAAGAATGGAGCCCTCATGCCGTCGACGGATATTTCAATTGGAATCGGGCCGGGCCGGGGAGCCATGGCGGCGCGATCGAGTTCGACGGGCAATAATTCCGCCAGTTCGGGGACAGCGGCAATATGTTCCAGCGAGGGGCCCGCCAGTACAATAAGCGATTTCCCGTTTTCCATCACGAGATTCCGCAACGCCATAACCATGGTTCGAGGCCATTGACGCGGCTGCACGTCGCCGATAATAAAAATGTCGAATCCTTCAAGTTCGGCCCAGGTTCTCGGGAATCCTGTCAGTCGCACGCGTCGTTCAGGGTCGCTGAACTGGACGAACGAACCAGCGCCTCGCTCGAGGAATGCGCTGAACGAGAACAGGGGGTCGTCTTCCAGGATACGGCGCAGAAACTTGAATTCCCAGCGCCAGCTATTTTCGAGTAAAAGCGTTTCGTGCCGCTGATCGTCAACCCGCACATGGAACCGGAACTCGCGATCTGAAAGCGCACGGTCGGCTTCTTCTTCGTCATCATTGTTGAATTCATCCGCCAACGTCTCCGGATCATCGGTTAAAAACAGAGAATAGTTTCGCATTCCGACGCTGGTAGGGCGCCATGAAAGCGTGACCGATTGTTCCGAGCGCCCATCAATTCTTACTTCGCGTTCGAGTACGACTTCGTCATCCTCGAGCAATACCAGTGTTTTGGTGACAGGTTCGGTGTTGAATTGGTAGAGCGACACCAGAAACCTGGCTTCGGCGCCCAGGCGCACGCGTCCCGGCGCGAATAATCCGACAATGGCGGCATCGCGCTGCGTGGTTTCGCGAGGCAATTCCTCGGGCGCCAGAATATCGATGGGAATACCGAACCGACGTGCCGTCTCGACGATATCCTCGGGCCCTGCATCATGACCGTCGCTCACCATGACCGCACGTGTCGGCGGTGTCTGTTTCAATCCGTAACCGGCCTGGTCAAAACGGATATGATTCCAGGCCGTACGCAGAGCGCGTGCGTACCGAGCCGGTCCCGGGTAGGCTTCGAGGCGCCGCAATTGATCGACATCGACCGCATCGGCATCGGCATGCATGGCAAATGTATACACCTCATACTTATCCTGAACCGCCGCCCAGAGTCCGCTCCCCTGAAGCCAGTCCAGTTCACGGTCAAGACGCGAGCTCTCGACCGGCGCGGCCGGGCTTGCAAGCGATTGGTCGAAAAGCATCAACAAGACGGGTTTCCGGGTCTCGGTTCTTGAAAAAGTCATTATCGGACCCGCAAGACACAAGACAAAAAGGGCAACGGCAACGACACGCAACGCCGCCAACCCCCAGAACCAACGCCTGGCAATACCCTTACGGCGCATGACGACCAACCCGGCGGCGAGCGCCGAGGAAACAATCAGCGTCAACAAAACAATCAACGTCACCGGTAATACCGGTGCCCAGCTCAACGTCATTTTATCACCTTATCTTTATTTCCATACCACGCCGAGGCGTGGACAGTACCAGTGTGCAAGAAACATTTCCGCCGCTAAAAACAGCGCGGCCAATACAACCAACCAAGGCGCCAACGCATGCGACCGGGATGCGGCAATCGCCTCGTGCCGTCCGGTCACCGGATCCGGTCGCATGACGCTGACCGAAGCGTGCGGCAACCAATTACTCAGGACTTCATCATTCATACGCCGCGGAATACTATCGGCACGATCGGCGTGAATGACGAAGGGAATTCCTTGTCTTTCGGGATCTTCACCGGCGGGATGCATGCGATATACACCGATCTGACGCGTATCATCCAATTGCAACGCCGTCTTGCCGCCGAGAACACGCCGGCGCGGCGCAAGAACGGAACCGTCGGGTGCGGTGATCGTCAACGTTTCCTCTTCCCAGTTTACGGGGATGGGCAAAGTCACGCTGGAACCGGCCGTAAATGTGCGGCGCAGCAATCCAGCCGTCAAATAGTTCAGCAACCGATCCATCAACGGTATGAAAACCGGTCGGCGCGGCAAATCACTCCATGTGTCATCCGCCGTCAAATTGAACAGTACGACCTGCCCGGCATCGACGGTACGCGACATAATAGCCGGCGTTCGATTGGCGATGGTCGCCGGGATCGAAGCGCGTCCGTCACGCAACGGATCTTCCTCGATTTCAAATGCGGCGCGCACTCCGATTTGGCCCAAATCGCCGGCATGTGGATCGACAAGATCACGCAACAAAGGATGGCTGGCCTGCAATGCGGTCAATCTCCCCAAGTTACCGTCGCGCCGTTCGAATCGCAGGATCCCGCCCAACGGCGCCGGCAGCAGACCGTTGCCGTCCGGCAACGCCCAATGCGTATTGTAGAAATCGCGATCAACGGAAGGCCCTAGGAAAACGGCGATTCCGGTGCCGGCACGAACATGGTAGTCCAGCGCATTCGCCAGCGCGCCCGACAGTTCTGGAACATCCACCAGGAACACCGCGTGCGCGGCGGCCAGGTCGTCCGGCGCCAGCGTGTCGGGTGTGAACCGTCTTATCTTCAGCGCATGTTTACCATCCTCGGCAATAGCTTCAAGCGCGGTACGCAAATGGAAACCGGGCTGCAACGATACGATGGCGGTCCGATGCGGTTCGACGACGACGACTTCAAAATCGGCGCGTTGGTCGAGATTCACCCAATATACATCGTCGTCAGGCAAGGCATCTGCCGGCTCAAGCTGTACACGGGCAACCTGACGATCCAATTCGTACGTTCCAGGCAATGGAAATTCGATGGTTTCGATACGGCCATCGTGCAACATGACCTCTTCGACGTAATCGTCCAAGCCTGGCAATCCGGTAAGTCGTATACGCCGTTCCTCGAAATCCGTTCCGGCAGCGCCGGCACGAACACGGATAACTCGATCGCCACCGCGTTTTTCGACCAACCGCGCATCGACAATCCAGGCATTGGCCGGAGCGATCGGACCGACATCCATAACGTTAATACTGAGTGGCCGATCGCCGACACGACGACTGAATTCGTCGATATCGCCGTGATTCCAACCACCGTAACGGAAATCGGTAATCACCACGACTTCGAGATGCGCATCTTCACGTTCAGGATCGATCATGCGCGCCACTTCGTCGAACGCCGCGCTGACACGGCCGGGAAACATTCCGGGCGCCACATTACGCAATTCCGACAGGTAAAGGTCGCTGTCGGCGACGACAGGTCCGACAGCAGTAGGCGAACGATCAGCCAAAATCAGGGTTGCCCGGTCGCCTTGTCCGCCCATGTTCAGCGCTTCCGCAACACTGCCGCGGGCAACTTCAAACGGTGTCGGCCGTCCCGGTTCCCGATAGTTCATGCCGCGTCCAAGATCGAGGATAACAAACCGGTCACGGAACCGACCGTCGTCGCGACGCGACAGGACCGGTCGCGCCACGGCCGCCACGAGGCAAACGATGAAGCCGACGCGCAACAGAAACAGCAGGATTTGATGCCATTGAAAGCGTTTGGAAAGGCGTTGCGTGCTGTCACGCAGCCAACGCAGACTACTGAACGGCACATTGTGAACTTTGCGCGGTTTGAATAAATGCAATATCAGCGGGATTGCCAGAAGAGACAATCCGAACAATGCGATGGGTGCCAGAAAAGAAATCATAATCGGTTATTTCGAGGTTTGCGCGCGCCGCTGTAAATAGGCGGACAACGCCTTGTCGTATGGTTGCCGGGTATCGACCGGACAATAATCTATGCCTGCATGGACCAAGCTGGAGCGGATCGATTGATTGAACTCCTCGCGCCGCTCAAGGTATTCCTTGCGTACCGCCGCCGGATCGATTTCCATTTCTTCGCCTGTTTCCAGATCGCGGAACAGTCCGGCGCCGGAAAAAGGAAACTCGATCTCGGCAGGATCCTCGATATGGAAAACGATTACGTCATGCTGATGGGATTTCAGCAATCGCAACGTTCTCAGCATCTGTTCGGGTTCATCGATCAAGTCGCTGATGACGACGACCAGTCCGCGTCTTTGCAGGTTACGCACGATCGCGCGCAGACTGTAAGCCATGTTGGTGGTGCCGGTTGGCGGATTCTGAAGCATGGTACTCATCAACTGCCGCAGATGGGTTTGGCGGCAACGCGGTGGAACGAGCACCAGCGGTGAAGATCCGAACAGAGACAGTCCGACGGCATCCTGCTGTTTGAGCATGAGGTACGCCAGACACGACGAGAGGAAGCAGGCGTAATCCCATTTTGTCAGTTCGGCGGTGCCGAACGCCATGGAACCGGAATGATCCAGCAACAGGTAACAGCGCAGATTCGTTTCCTCCTCGAAACGTTTGATGTAATATTCATCGGTCCGCGCATAAAGATACCAGTCGAGATATTTCAGATCGTCGCCGGGCACGTATTCACGGTAATCGGCGAACTCGACCGAGAAACCGTGAAAAGGGCTCTTGTGCAGGCCGGTGATGAACCCCTCGACCACCCGGCGCGCCAGCAGCGGCGTCAGGCGGAAC
>PWZG01000387.1 GCA_003567575.1 PVC group bacterium
CCTGGCGATCGTCGGTAACGTCGCAGAAACGATATTCGATTGTATCGCGTTCGGCGTCATTAAGCGAACGGTCGCGATCCCAATACCTTTTTTTAAGCAGCTCGTTTTGAAATGTATAGATTACCCGCCGGCCGTGTTCGACCAGGTAACTTCCCACGGCATAGGCGATTGAAGCTTGATCGAGTAATCCCATCACGATGACGGGTCCGAAATCCGTTGATTTTGACATGGTAACTCCCCATTTTTGTAAGCGTTCACGGTTCACGGTTCAAGGTTCACGGTTGCAGGAAAGACAATGAGGCGAGATAGCCGTTTTAATCCAATATCTGCTTGAATTTAGGGAAAAGCATCAAAAAAAGTAACTGTTCAGGTAGCCCTGGTAAGTCAGTCATTCCTGGCTGACTTTGCTGAACTGGTTGTCGTGTCAGGCAGGAATGCCCGACTTACTTCGCCCAAAACAGGCCAATCGCCGGGCTACCTGAACAGTTACCAAAAAAACTGTGAATCGTGAAAGGCTCCCTTTTCTTATCTAAAAGTCTTTCCGGTTTATAGTTTTCCCATCTCTAATAGATTGGCAAAATGAAACGCAGACGTCAATACCGCCGCAACGCGGTGCGGATTTTCGGAGGTTCACCCCTCATGGCGAAACTTCAGAGGCGATCCTGGGTGTATATCAGTTCCGTCGGTGTTCTGTATATTGGCGTTTTGAAGGCTTGCGGCATTTGCTCGTCCCCACGCCGAAGGCGCAACCGATGCCCCTGGCAGTACAGTTGCGGTTTAAATTCTGAATCACCATCAAAACCCTTCTTCATGATTCTGTGGCAATTGCATGAACGGTTTGAATTTGGTAAAATAATAAGTTGTTAGTCGTAGGTAAGCGTTCACGGTTCACAGTTGAAGAAAAGTGTTCGAAGATATTTATGCTGGCAGCATGGCTGGAAACTGACAAAACGTGGTTATGTCCTGACACGGAACTGCCCGTTTTCAAGAAACTTTAAAAAAACCGACAACCGCAAACCGTTAACCCATGAACCGTGAACCGCATATCTGGTTATGTTTTGTCATGACGATAATTCTTGGCGCCTGCTCGAGATCGGAATCCGAGCGGGAGAATGGAACTGTAGTGATTACGGGCTCTGACGTGCATGCCATGGAAAGGAGAACTTTTGTGAAACCTTCGGATGAAGAATTACGACGTCGCCTTACACCTGAACAGTATCGTGTCACACAAATGAACGGAACGGAAAGACCTTACAGCGGGGAATACGACGATCATTTCGAGCCGGGTATCTACGTCGATGTGGTATCCGGTAAACCGTTGTTCAGCAGCCTGGACAAATACGATTCCGGCTGCGGCTGGCCGGCCTTTACGAGGCCGATCGATGAGGAAGCGGTAACGGAGAATCAGGATCGGTCGCACGGCATGGTACGAACCGAAATTCGCAGCCGGACGGCCGATTCTCATCTCGGCCATGCCTTCGATGATGGTCCGGCCGATGACGGCGGTTTACGTTATTGCATCAATTCGGCAGCCATGCGATTTGTGCCGCTGGCGGATATGGACGGCGCGGGGTACGGCCACTATCTGGACCGCTTCAAAAAAGCCGGTATCGAAGTTCCTCCGGCTGAAACCGAGACCGCCGTTCTGGCCGGCGGTTGTTTCTGGGGAATGCAGGAAATTCTGCGTGCCATCGACGGTGTAATCGAGACGCGGGCCGGTTATTGCGGCGGTAACCGGCCGGACGCCACCTATGCGGATGTCAAACGTGGCAATACCGGGCACGCCGAATCGGTCAAAATCGTTTTCGATACTGGACGAATCGGTTTCCAACAGTTATTGACCGACTGGTTTTTCCGGATGCACGATCCGACGACCTTGAACCGGCAGGGCAACGATATAGGCGATAGTTATCGAAGTACGATATTTTATTTCAATGATCGCCAGAAAACCCTGGCGCATGACGCGATTCGCGAGGTGAATTCCTCCGGGCGCTGGCTGGCGCCGATCGTCACGACGGTGGAACCGGTGCGCAACTGGTCGGACGCCGAGGATTATCACCAGGATTACCTGCAAAAAAATCCGGGCGGCTATACATGCCACTGGCTACGCGAATGGGATTGAACGGCGGATTCGCTATCTCCGTATGCATCCTTGATGGAGAAAACAAAGGGAAAGACACTGAAAACTCGTATTCCGTAATCGCCGTCCGTAATCGTTCACCCGACGCTTTCCCTTTTCGGTAAACGATTAAGGACGACGATTACGGTAAACGATGGCGCAGGATTAAAAACATGCAAATCGACAGCAAATTTCCAGGCGGAAACATTGTGGTGGAAAGCGTAACCGCGGATGACGTACGATTACACCAGGAACTACGCGATACCGGGATCGATTGGTTCTACTGGTGTTTCAGAGTCCGTGGCGCCGCGAGACGAAGTGTTCGCTTCACCTTCACGAAAAGCCGTGCAATTGGTGTTCGTGGTCCGGCAATGTCGATAGATGGCGGCTTAACCTGGACTTGGTTGGGGCTTGATATTGTTGACGGCAATTCATTTTGCTGCACGTTTCCTGCGAATGCGCCCGAGGTCATGCTTGGTTTCGCAATGCCATATCAGGAGTCACACTGGCGACGGTTCATGGCGGTGGAGGGGAAGCACCCGGCCGTCGTGCAGGATACCCTTTGTATTACGCCAAAGGGTCGGGCCGTGGAATATGTCATCATCCGCTGCGAGACGTCACCTGTCCATCGAATCGCGATCACCTGCCGCCATCATTGTTGCGAAATGATGGCCAACTACGCACTCGAGGGCATGATCCGATGGCTACTCCATGACAGTGAAGCCCGGTGGCTACGCAAGAAGGCGGAGTTCCTCATCGTTCCGTTTGTGGACAAGGATGGCGTCGAAGACGGTGATCAGGGAAAAGGGCGACAGCCCCGTGATCACGGCAGAGACTACGAGGGAGAAAGCATTTATGCCTCCACCAAGGCCATTCGCCAAATGATCCCGAGATGGGGAGACGGACGCTTGCATATCGGACTGGATCTGCACTGCCCTCATATCTCCGGCCCGAACAACGAAGTCATTTATCTGGTGGGTTCTGCGCACGACCGTATCGCCAGGGAACAGAAACGACTCTCCGAGGTGTTGGAATCCGTTGCGGATGGACCGCTGCCATTTTCCGCGAGCGATTTTCTTCCGTTTGGGGAAGCATGGAATACAGGGAAAAACTACAGCGGCGGCAAGGGGTTTAGTCGCTGGATTGCGGAGATGGATGATGTCATGCTCGGAACAGGAATTGAAATCCCGTATGCGAACGCCGGTGGCGCCGAGGTCAATGCGGTGTCGGCACGTCGCTTCGGAACGGATCTCGGAAGATCCTTAGCCGGATATCTTCGCAGTAGTGACGGAATCGACACGGACTGATTAATCGTCAATCGTCCGCACTGTAATCGACGGCAACGATGGCATAAACCCGTAAACCGGGAATGACAAAGCTGATCTGCCCGTCCGCATGCCGGAAGTCGAGACCGACCGGTTCGTCGTTGTCCGGAGCATGGAGCGTAACCTTTACCGGCAGCTCGTCGCGCGCTGTCAACATCTCCACGCTTATATCATGGACATCGAGGGGAAGCTCGTCGGCGGGACTGCCGCGGTTGTCTTCGCGGGCGCCCGGCTCGCGATCGTAATTTACCAGATGCAACAGGTGCCGTTTAGGTTGGCGATAGATGGCAACGCGTACCGTCCAGGGAGATTGAATCACCGGGATACCGGATTGTTTCAAATGTTCCCTGATCTTACGGGCGGCCTCCCCGGCATTGGCGGCATCGATAATAACGGCGCCGTTAATGTTTGTGGCGTCGGTCGCCGCTTCATCGCGCCACACGAACAGCGTGCCGGCGCCGGCGTACGCTTCCAGCATGGCGGTCTGCGCCGGGGTCAGCGATGCCGTTGCCGGCAACACGACCGCACGCTGACGCGCGAGCGTTTCCAGCGTCAAACGTTGATCGACAAGAATATCGAGGGCGATCGGTAATTCGAGTAGCGCTTGCCCGAGCGCGCGGAAGGCGTCCAATTCTTCCGGACGACGGTTTTGCGCGCCTTGGCGCGGCAAAAGAAGTGCAGTTTCGGCTGCCGGTTCGGCGGCGCGGAAAAGATCGTCATGTCGATGGCGGAAACGGGTGTAGCGCGCGAGGATATCGAATCCGTGTGGATCACGGAAATTCATGTAGCGCCCCATTCCCAAAGCGCCCGTGGCGTATCCCTCGGCCATTGACATGGCCAGACGGACACGCTCGTATTTGCCCATGACAAACGGTTTACCGCGTCCGAGATCGCGGATGTAAAGATGGGCCAGCCAGGCATCGCCCGCCTTGCCGCCGACCAGGTCCTGGGCACGGTCGACGAAAGACGCTCCTCCGGAATACCAGAAATAATCCTCGTCGCGACCCCATTTTTCGATCGGCAAAAAGGCGCGTTCCTCGCCACGGCTGATGTTGCTCAAGTGGTTCCACGTCGCCACCATAAGGTCCGGTTTCGTTTTGCGTCCATTGATTGTCATACCAATCGACGAATCCCAGACGTTCGTCCCAGTCGCCAAGCACGTTGACCAGCCGGAAATGACCGACAACCTTCAGTCCCCGCGCCTGTATTTTTCGTGTTAATTCGCGTTGCAGCTCCAGAACCGCGCGTTCCCCCGCCAGTGGCAGATTCATGGGCCATCCGGTCGAACGCGGATCATTGGCATAGCCGTGAAACATGGCGCCGTAATTGCCGGCCTGCACCAGATCGGGACGCGCGGCGTCGATGTATTCCAGATAGCGTTCGTGCCCGATGTGGCGGGTAACGAAAAATGAGCGCGGCCTTCCGGGAAATTCCGGCTCGCCGCCGGATACCGTCATGACCAAACAAAGCAATCCGATACCGCAAAGACCGCGGCGCAATGACGGCAACAAGCATTCGAACCATTTGCAATATCCGCCGGTCGGTTTCATTCGTGGCAGAATATCATCATCTCCGTTCGATCCCGTCGCGCTTGTGAATGATGCCGGATGAGCGGGGCAACTCACGTAAGATGAAGTGATCTTCTATAAGCTGGTTAATCTGCTGTTTCTTGTTCTGCCGCCCCGTGTCTATGCCGGTTTCAGTTCCGACTCGATCCGTTCAGCCAGAAACACCTTGAGCAGTGACTGGTAGGGCACATCTCGTTTGTTGGCCAGCAACTTGAGATCATCGACCATGGGCTCAGGAAGGCGAAGGGAGATGGTCTTGGTTGATGGCTTCAGCTTCGGCATGACAACGCTTTCGCCCTTGGACCAGTCCATGTACTCGGTCGAATCGTGCGTCTTCCAGAAACGCCGCTCGGCTGCCTCGGACTTGAATTTCGGGATTTGCTTCTTCATTTCGAGTACCTCTGTGTCTCGGCCAATGTCATATCACGTGCGGAGATGACTCTGACCTTGTCGCTTCTGATAGTGAACGCAATGAACAGGAGTCGACCGGCATCCGTCTGCCCTAAGCCGTAGTACCGGGATTCGGTCTGCGAGCGACGTCGAGGACGATTCGTCAGAACGGTCTGATGGCCCACCGCGGAGCTTTATCAGCGGAATCAAATGTGAAGACGTTACCCCAATGCCCTTGTTCGCCATCTTTATTTGATTGCATCGCTCAGGGAGGCACTCATAGACGCTGGAAATGCAACAATCAAGATTATCTTGAGAGCGATTATATTGTCGGCGCCCCAAGGGCATCGCTGGATAATTGTCAACAACACTCCGACCACAAGCAATGAAAAGAAATAGATTGATATAACTCGTTTCGCATATTCCCCAATGTTCGCCTTGAGCATGTAACGGTAAAAATTAAGATATACGAATAATCCGACAAAAACAACGGAAATCCCACTTAACATCAGTACATTTAGAAGGGGAAGCTCTTCACCAAGATTCCACGTCTCTTCTGTAAAAGCTACGGGGACTGCTAGCACGGATGCCCCGACAACAACCTGCATCAAGTCACGAGGACGAAACTCAACCATTACCGGCTTCAAAAAATGACTCAACACCTTTCCTGTTGCGTCGGTAATGGGTATGACCCTGTGCAAATAACCGCCGATTCTTTTGATTGATGTTTTGTCGTTCGTTATAGGGATGTCATCATTTGTATCCATTCATATTCCTCCGGCGAACGCCGTGAATCACGCTTAGTCGCGCTAGCGACGATAGCGTGGATTCATCTTGTTGGCCCAGCTTGCCAGTTTCCCTCTTTGCGCCAGATATCCAGCATCAAGTCGTACCGATCAAGGCTCATGCCCGTGTATATGCAGTTGCTGGTCCCGAAGACATAGCCACCTCCAGGCATTCCCTGGGCGAGTGCTCTTCGAACGTCTTCGGCAGCTTCCGCCTCAGTTCCTGTTTGGAGCAGAGCGCAGTTTACGTTGCCGATCAGGCACACTTTGTCGCCTACCAAACGCTTCACCTCTGCCAAATCGACACGGCCCTGCGGATCGATGCTGTGTAAGGCATGAGGATGGGAGGAAACAAGCGAATCAAGAATCGGCATGATATTGCCGTCTGTATGCTTGATGACATAGAAACCGATTTCACGATAGCCAGCCACCAACTCGGTAAGATATGGCGTCACGAACTCGTCGAACATAGAAGGAGAAAGGAAAGGATTGTCATTGAAACAGTAGTCCGAGCAAAGACAAAACCCGTCTACTGTACCCCATGACTTGATTCGTTCTCCCCGCACCAAGGATGCGTCCACACGGCGCTGGGCCTCGCTCTTCATTTCGTCCGGCTGATCCGCTAGCTTCATGATAAAATCCATCATATCGTTCCCGCTGGGGAGAGAATAGGTGGCATCGCCGTGAAGGGTGATCAAGTAATCCATTCCGGAGAGCTTACGGACATGCTCTAGGGACTGGCGGGTATCTTCTTCTTTCCACCCGCCGGGTGAGTGGTAGAGCATCCCCGCGTGGTCGTACCGACGCGCAACTGCCACGTGAAGATCGGCAACATCCATCCTATGCAGGGTACGCTCACGCTCCGACACCTGATCCCATTGCCGGTAGTTCCGCTGTGAGGGATGGACTCGGCCGAAAGCCTCCATAGTGAGAAAAAACTCCAGCTCGAAATGAGGAACACGTCCAACGGGCGTTTTACGCTCAAGCGCTGCTATAAATGATTCTCTGGGGGTCATGTCTTGCTTTA
>PWZG01000174.1 GCA_003567575.1 PVC group bacterium
CTTGATCTCGATGTATGCGTCTCATGGGGTGCCTCCCAATATAATGGTTGCCGATACCCCATATTCTACGATAGGCAAACAGACATTGCGCGTCCTTCAAAAACAGTGTATCCTTTTTTCTGACGGACACGATTTGACCTTGTGCTGTGTTATTGTGGGGGCATGTGCATGGACCGTAACAAATCGCAGTACGCCCGGTTGATCGAACTCGATGGCTTGATCCGCCAGGGGCGGTATCCGAACTGCCTTACCTTTGCCGAGGAATGGGGCGTCTCGTCAAAGACCGTCCAGCGTGATATCGACTTCCTGCGCGACCAGATGGGAGCACCCATCGAGTATGACCGGGAACGCAAGGGTTACCGATATACCAACGACTCTTGGATGCTGCCTTCGCTGATGCTGACCGAAGGCGAACTCTGGGCGGTCCTGATGGCTGCCAGGGGAATGGAGCAGTATTCCGGTACCCCGGTAGCCGCTCATCTGGCACGGGTCTTCCAGAAGATCGCCGACTCCCTGCCGGACAAGGTCAGCCTGCGGCCGGAACTGCTGTATAGTCAGTTCTCGTTCAGAGGACCGCCGGCAAAAACCATTGATGCCAATATCTGGGCAGCGGTGGTCAAAGCGCTGACGGGAAACCGCGTACTGAAGGTTGTCTACCGTCCTTTTGAAACGCCGCGACGCAAGGATAAAACATCCCGAATCTGTCCCTGGCATATCGCCAACCTGCATGGGGAATGGTATGTCTTCGGGGTTCACGAGGGCTACGATGACGTTCGTCAGTTCGCCATACCTCGTATCGAGAGGGCGGTGGTCACGAAAACACGTTTTGACGTACCCCGGGACTTCAAACCTGAATCCGTTATTGACGCGGCATTCGCACGCTATGCCGGCGATGGCAGCTCGCGGAATATCAGGCTTTTGTTTAATAAACAGGTTGCCGAATGGATCACGGAACGCCAATGGCATCCCCGACAATCGCTCAAACGCCGCCGGAATGGCGATATCGAACTTGCATTCCCGGCCGCCGGGTTGTATGAAGTTCAACGCTGGGTCTTATCCTGGGGACGCTGGGTCCGTGTTCTGGCGCCGGAAACGCTGATACGGGATGTGGATGCCGAAATCAAGGCGATGACGGCAATTGTTAAGGAAACCAAGTGAACGAAGGAGGAAACAGATGAATGATACTACGAAATCCGCTTGCTTTGCCGAGTCGATGTTCCGTGCTCAGTTTGAGTTGAGCGTAGATGAGCTGAGGCAATCAGGTCGCCATGATTTGGCGGATTTGATGCAAAAACGGTGGTATTCGATATTTTACAACGACCCAAGACATACACTGAAGAAAGGGAAGTTGTATCTGATTGGTCTCAATCCTGGAGGGGCGGACAATTGTGATTACAATACTGGAAAGGCGAACATGGCAGAATGGTGGGAACACAAGGAAAAGCGGGAAGGTAAGCCTTATTCGGCATATTATGAAGGAGAATGGAGCCAGAGATTAGATGCAGGACAATCGCCACACCAAAAAAACGTGCGCCGATTGCTTCATCATTTGTGGAACGACGTGTCTAAAGAAACAGCTACTCGCTACACTTTTGCGGCAAATCTTTGTTTCTTCCGCACACCAAACTCAAAAATGCTTAAGCAATATCCAACCTGGAATAAACTGTTGGAATACTGTTGGACATATCACGAGAGATTCCTCTCGATCGTTCAGCCTGAAATCATTATCTGCAACGGATATACTGAAGGCTTATCCTCATTCTGGCAGATGAGAAGGAAGTTAGATCAAGGCTCTACAACACAATGCGAGACAATCAATTCTGTCCGAAAGGTAAAGTGGTTTCACACCAAGCTAAATGATTGTGATGAACCAAGAACACTGGTAGTTGGAATTCCACACTTATCTCGTCCCTGCGCATCCATAGAAGATATTCTTGCTGCAGTAGACAGGGTAATTGAGCGGTAACACCAATCTGCTATTCTCGTTATACCAAGGCTTGTTGATGATAGACACGTACAGATACCGAGCCCGTTCAGATTCAGAATGTTCATCCGCCCCATTCAGCTTTGGCGTTTTGGACCATATCCAATTCCTGACCGGAAAACAGCATAACCGATTCAGATCTCATCCAGGGCTTACCGCCAGAACTGTCGGCGGGACAATGTCCGGGAACGGGACTGGCGGTCAACCGGTCAACGGTTGCAAGGGGGAGCGAAAATACGGCTTCAAAAGCACGCCGGGAGTCTATTCCCGAAATAGCCTTTTCGAGATCTAATGACGGCAGACCTTTCTCAACTCCACCATCATCTATCGTAAAATCGCCGTGAAGGCGCCCAGGCTGCTCTGTGGCTTGAGATAACCGGGGAACCCGTGCCTCGGGCAGGCGGATCGTCTAACGCTGCTTGTCGGCATGGTCGGCACACTTGGCATGATGTCGGGTCAACCAGGGTCCATTCCCGCAGTAGACGCCATGTTTTTCAGGGACTTAACAATCATCAGAATCCCGCTTGCCCATCGCCTGTTTTATAGTTTCAATGCCGAGTGTGCCGACCTGCCGGGGTATAAAAACCCTTTATGAATCACGGATCGTCGGTCTCATCATCGTTAATCGGCAACGTCAACGGGCGACCGGTCTTCTTGGTGACAATGGCAATTGTGCGGTTCTCCAAGTCGATTGAACGCCATGTTAACGCGGACAGGTCGCCTAGCCGTTGCCCGGTGTAAAGTCCGGCGTAAACCATGCCTTTCCATTCGGGCGGGCAAGCGTCCAAAACGCGACGCACCTCGTCAACGGTTAGTGCCCTTCAGGAAGTGCGATCCACCTTGAGTAGAATCTTTTTCCCGGCGAACGGGTTTTCACGGCAAACGGAATCTTCCATAGCGTCAGCCCAAATCATACGGCTTATTGAAAGCACGTTGTTAACGGTGGCGGGACTGACCCGGGCGGCAAGCGCAGTCCGGAATGCCCACGCATCCGCCGTTGTTATGGCATCCATCGGCCGTTCCCCCTTGCGCCCGAAGTGCTCTCGCAACTGGCGGGCGACGCTCCTGTAAGCCTAGCGAAGAATCGGCAACTTGCCCTTGCTTCCGTTCAAACCAGGCGTCCAGAAACGCGGTCATGGTGGCACAAGGCAACGAGCGTCCGGTCGCGGACTTGAAAATCGCGGACATTGTTTCGCGCGTTCGCAGTTCCGTCAACCGTCCTTCACGACCTTCACGGGCGGCAGCGTCCCATTCCAGGACGATTTTTAGGGCTTGCTTTTTGTTGCGACATCCGGTAGAACGAAATGCGCGGCGCCCGTCAGGCATTGTGAAGGCGCCATACCAATAAGGACTTCTTCGCATTCGATGAACACTTGCCATGATTGAAGAACCTTTCCAAATAATTATTTGTCAATATCATAGTCATAACGTTTGCCCGTTTCAAGCGTATTCATTTATGTTTATTTGTTAGGAAAATGCTGATTTTATAGCGTTCAAACAAAAGCGGGGTTCGACTCCCCGTGGGCGTGCCACTCCGTATCAACCCGCTTTTCCAGTATATAAGGCGTTTACGGTCATGTCCATAACGAAAACGTCCAGTATCCCCCGGCAGGACCGTATGAAGTTTCCGACAACCATCAATCCGACATCGCTGCCGCAATGGCGGGTATTGAACGAACACGCCCGTTCGCTGCAATCTGTTCATTTACGCGATCTTTTCGCGGACAATCCCCGGCGTGCCCAACAGTTCAGCGCCGATGCGGCTGGTATATTTGTCGATTACTCCAAGAACCGTATTACGGCGGAAACCATGCAACACCTGTTTGCGCTGGTGGATGCATGCGCTTTGCGGCCGGCCATCGACGCCATGTTCGCCGGTGTACCGATAAACCACACTGAAAACCGGCCGGTTTTGCACGTTGCCTTGCGCGCGCCGCGGGACGCCGATATCCGGGTCGACGGCAGGAACGTGGTTCCGGCAGTGCACGACGTACTCGACCGGATGGGAGCGTGCGCCGACAGGATTCGCGCGGGAAACTGGGATGGATACAGCGGTCGGCCGATTCGGAACATCGTCAACATCGGCATCGGCGGTTCCGATCTGGGCCCGGTCATGGCCACGGAAGCCTTGAAACCATTCGCCAAGCCTGGCTTGCGCGTTCGTTTCGTCTCCAACATCGATGGCGCACATCTCCAGGAAACTTTGCGCGACCTGGATGCCGCGGAAACCCTTTTTATCGTTGCCTCCAAAACGTTTACAACGCAGGAAACGATGACCAATGCCCAGTCCGCCCGCGCCTGGTGTCTGGCTAAACTAAAGGATGAATCGGCCGTCGCACGCCATTTTGCCGCCGTCTCCACCAATATCGACGCGGCCACAGAGTTCGGAATCGATCCCGACAATGTTTTCGGTTTTTGGGACTGGGTCGGCGGCCGTTATTCGCTCTGTTCGGCCATCGGATTGCCATTGATGATCGCCGTCGGACCCGACCATTTCCGTGCCATGCTGGCAGGATTCCATGCCATGGACATCCATTTCCGCGACACTCCCTGGACTGACAACCTGCCGGTAATCCTGGCTTTACTGGGTATCTGGCATGGTAATTTCATGGGTTACGATACGCATGCCGTCTTGCCGTACAGTCAATGTCTGGCGCGGTTCCCGGCGTATTTGCAGCAAGCCGACATGGAAAGCAACGGCAAATCGGTCGACCGGAGTGGCCACGCCGTCGACATCATGACCGGACCGATTGTCTGGGGCGAACCCGGGACCAACGGGCAGCATGCGTTCTTTCAATTGTTACATCAGGGAACCCGGATCGTGCCCGCCGATTTCATCGCCGTCTGCCGCGCGGCCGAACCGATGGGCCGTCACCAGGATATGTTGGCCGCCAATTGTTTCGCGCAAACACAGGCGCTGGCGTTCGGACGGTCAGCCGCGGATGTTGAAACCGAGGGAACGCCCGCCGATTTGGTTCCGTACAAAACCTTCAGCGGCAACCGGCCCACCAACACGCTGGTACTGGATGCGCTGACTCCGCGCACGCTCGGCGCATTGATCGCCCTCTACGAACATAAAATCTTTGTGCAAGGAATTATCTGGAATATTTATTCATTCGACCAATGGGGCGTAGAATTGGGAAAGAAACTCGCCCATCGCATTCTCGAGGATTTAACCCGCAAGGACGACGGAATGTCCGGGGACCATGACAGTTCCACGGCAGCTTTGATCCGGCGTTACCGAACACATACATCGGGGTAAACTTATGGCATTTGAATACGGTCCGATACGTTGCCGCGCTTTTTTTGTTCCGCAACCGTTTCCCAAAGATCATTTGGAATCGTTTGCGCACCGCGCCGCGCCGCCAATCGACAAGTTGAAAACCGATCCGATCCACGGCTGGGTCAGTGGCCGACACCTGCTCGAACGCCGGATTGATGAAGAAACCGCCATGATAGCCGGCTATTTGCGACTGACGCTTATGCAGGCCGAACGCAAGGTACCGGAATCGTTGTTGCGTGCTTACGCCCGCATGGAGGAACTGGCACAAGCGCGCGCACGTGGCGTCGCGGAATTGGACAGGAAAACCCGCACGGCCATCCGCAAGGAAATCCGTGACCGCTTACTGCCCGACATGCCGCCCGATCTCAAGGGAATGACTTTTGTTTACGACAGCAACAACCATGTCCTCTACGCGGAAGCACTGTCCGACAAACAGTACGACGCCTTCATGGCTAACTTTCGCGAAACGCTGTCCGTCCCACTGATTCCCATCGAACCGGCAACCGCCGCCATGAAACTGCGTCAACTCGATATCAACACCCTGAAACCCTGCACGTTCACGCCTGAAGATACATCGCAAGATATCGATGATCATACCGGCCAGGATTTCCTGACATGGCTTTGGTTTATCATTGAAACCGACGGCGGTATTTTCACGATTCCCGGCGCCGGCCGTGTCGGTGTCATGATCGATGGCCCGCTGTCATTTGTGATGGAAGGCGAAGGCGCGCATGAAACGATTCTGCGTAACGGTTGTCCGCTGCTCAGCGCCGAAGCCAAAACCGCCTTAATCAGCGGTAAAAAACTCAAGCGCGCCTGCTTGCAATTCGTGCGTGAAAACGATAACTGGAAGATCACTGTCGATGCCGACAACTTTGTTTTCCGACGGATAACGCTGCCGGAACGCGAAAAAATTGATCCTTTAACCATGTTCCAGGAACGGATGCTGGCCTTGAACAGTTTACGCGAAATGTTCCTGCACCTGTACGAACGCTTTCTTAATGCGCGCACCGATACTTCCGGCTGGGCGGAAACCATGCCGGCCATCCATCGCTGGATAAAAGACCGGCCGACCAGGGCTTAATCGATTAGATCACCGGGCGAGTGGTGAAATTGGCAGACACGCAAGATTTAGGATCTTGTGCCGCAAGGCTTGCGGGTTCGAGTCCCGCCTCGCCCACCAGCGTATGATATCGAACTGGTCGTCGATTCCGTGATGATGCCGCCGCTACGCCGGGAATGGCAGGAAACGCAAACGATTATCGACCGTCTTTCCAATAATTCCGCTGAACTCTTAACTCCGAACACTGAACACACCTGGACGAAAAGACCTTTTCGGACAGGCTCTAGCTAAATCATTTCTCTTAATGTCCGCAACATCCGGGTTTTCGCGCTTGACCCGTCATTCTGAAAGGTACGGAATGGATAAAGCGAATGGTTTGCCGGTTCCGTCCGATCTCATGGGGCGGATACAAACATTTACTCGAAAAGCGAATAAATTCGCCGGTTCTGCGTCTAATGGATAAGGACAACCATATCGGCAACACCAATAGTTGACACGCCGCCGGAATGTTATCCGAACAGATGAACATGAAAAACGAACGAGGGTTAGGCCGACTAACCAATGGCGGCAGCCTGCCTTGAAACGGTAATGACGCTCGGATTACATCTCTTGCGTTCCAGCGCCTCCGACCTCAAGTCCCTCACGCATTTTCTGCCGGATCCTGTCTCGCAACCGCTTGAGACTCAACACCGTGACGTCCGGTTGCCATGAAAGAACCCAGCGCACCGGTTCATTCCGATGACATACAAGTTGCCATGACCTTACGTCACTCGTATGCGGTCCATTGCCTGGAAAACGGGGCGTCCATCCGGGCCGTCCAGGAGGCGCTCGGCCACCTGGACATCCGCACCACC
>PWZG01000370.1 GCA_003567575.1 PVC group bacterium
CACGACCCCCGGCCGCGCGAGCGCGGCGAATTGGCGCTTCCCGGCTGGCGCCGGGTCAAGCTGTTCGGCACGTCATCCGAATCATTCGAGGAGACCCGCGATTATGAATTCATGGATAGCGCCCGCAAACGCCTGCGAAGTCTGGCGCGCGAGGGCGATCCCTGGTGTCTGTTTCTGGGACTCACCGGTCCGCACGGACCGTTCGTGATTCCGGAAAGCTATGCCCGGCGCTACGATCCGGCCGACGTCGTATTACCGGTCAATTACAACGATGACATGCGCGACCGGCCCGGCTACTATGGGCGTCTCCAACGTAAATATGCGCAACTTGCGCCCGACGAAGCGCGCGAAGCCGTCGCGCATTACTGGGGCTATTGCGATATGATGGATGATCTACTGGGCCTGATGCTCGAAGAACTCGACGCCACCGGACAGGCCGACGATACCCTGGTGATTTACGCTTCGGATCACGGAGAATTTTCCGCGGAACACGGTCTGTTCGCCAAGGGGATCGCCCCTTTTGACGGCGCCTATCGGGTGCCCTACGTATTTCGCTGGCCTAATGGAATTAGCGCACCGGGCCGCTGCGAGGATGCATTTATCACACATTGCGAACTTTCGCCGACCCTGACCGAACTGGCCGGCGCCGAACCGACCGCCGATCCCAGTGGCCGCAGTCTGGCACCGTTTTTGCGTGGCGAGCATCCGGCTGACTGGCCCGACGCGTTCTACAATCAGTGTAACGGCGTTGAAATTCTCTACACGCAGCGCATGGTCCGCACCAAGAAATGGAAACTGGTCTATAATCCGGTCGACCGCGACGAACTCTACGATCTGGAAAACGACCCGCATGAAATGCATAATCTGGTCGACCGCCCCGATCTGCAACCGGTGGTACGGGATTTATTCATCAAGTTATGGACCAAGGCCCACGCCGAACGCGATGCCATGTCGGGCTACGAAACCGTATCGCTTGCCCCTTACGGCCCCGCCCTGGCGCTGGGTCGGGATGACTAGCCAGCTTCGCTGAAAGTGTTCAGAGTTCAGGGGGGCAGAGTTCAGTCCTGAAGTAGATTGCCCGCTCGGCAACTGAATGAATCGATGGACCGTAAAGGGACAGACACGAATGGCACTTTCTGCTCTCATCCTCATGTCCCGTAATCGTGGTCCGTAATCGTGATCCGAAAAATCTGATAGCGCACGCCGTCTGAGGCAAAACTAAACCGTTACCACTTAAAAAACTTTCCGAAAATTATTCTGTCCTTAATTATTCTGCCAACATCTGGAGACGGCGGGGGATCCGTCTGCGATGCAGTCGCGACGCGCCGCCGTCTCCAGATATTGGCTGTTGTATGGCGAATTGCAATGGTTTACGAGAGTTCTCTCAGACGAGCAGGTGTGACGCCTGCACCACTTTGGGAAAATTCAACCGGATATTGCGCTCATAGCCATCAAGATCGTGAAAAGACCGTTAAAGCCCTGTGTTATAGGGCTTTAAGGATGGAGCGGGAGACGGGAGTCGAACCCGCGACGTCCAGCTTGGGAAGCTGACATTCTACCACTGAATTACTCCCGCATGTGTCAGGTTGAAGACCGGCAAGGCTTGATCGCATCCTTTACTTTGGAGCGAAGCCGCCATCTTTGGCGCTGCGTCATGATTTATAGCATAACCGTTGCATCCATGGCAAGCTTGAAATTCAGTTCAATTATTGCAGCGCTGCGATGGCGATGTCTGTGAGACCGAGAGGCGCGGACGCCTGAAACCCGGCAACGACATCGGCGACCTTGTTGCGAATTTCGAGGACGATAGCCAACCCTTCGGCGACCGCGGCCTCTTTGTTTTCGCATCGGTGCATACGTTCCAGTACCTTGTCGGGAACGACCACGCCCGGGACATGTTGACTCATGAACTGGGCGTTTTTGAACGATACCAGCGGATAGAGTCCGGCGACGATGGGAATCGTACGATGATATTTTCCCGTCAATTCAATAAATCGCAACAGTGAATCGGCGTCGAATATCGGCTGCGTTACGGCGTATTCGGCGCCGGCATCAATTTTCTTGAAAAACCGATCGATTTCGCGGTCAAGATCGACAGCCTCGGGATTTGCGCCGACACCGATGAGAATACCGGTCCTTTGCGTTATGGGTTGGCCGACCGCATCCAGTCCACGGTTTAGGTTACTGACCAGTTGCGTCACACCGATCGCGTCAAGATCGAATACGCCGGTTGACGTTGGGTATTTACCCAGTTTGGGAGGATCGCCGGTAATCAGCAGCCATGTACTCAATCCCAGGGCGAACCCGCCCAGAAGATCCGATTGCATCCCAATCAAGCTCCGGTCGCGGCAACAGTAATGCGGGACGGGCTCGATATCCAGTTTATTCTTGATCGCCAGCGCCGTACTCATGACGCTCATACGGGCGCTGGCACGCGGGCCGTCCGGCATATTGATCGCGTCAATACCCGCATCCTGACATTGGCGGCATTTCTCGAGAAACTTTTCCAGTCCGCCACCGGTCGTCGGCGGCAGAATTTCGATCATGCGGACATGTTGCGTCGTCAGCATTTTTGCTCCGAACGATGACTTCTCCGCGGTGGGTATCGGTGGAAGTTCTTCAATTGTAACGTCCGGATCACGGTCTTCGATGGTGATATAGCGTTTAACGCCATCAAGGGATTGAATGGCCTGTGCCGCCATTTTGATGTGCGCCGGCGTCGTCCCGCAACAGCCGCCGATGCCTTTGACGCCCAACTCTATAAAGCGCTTGCTGAATTCCGTGAAATATTCGGGGCTGTTCATGTAGAGCATGCGTCCGCCCACTTCCGCCGGCGTACCCGCGTTCGGCATGACGACCAGCGGTTTACGGATGTGCGGTATGATCCGTTTAACGGGATAAAACATGTCCGCCGGACCAAGCCGGCAGTTGATGCCAATTATGTCTACATTGGGATCGGCTTCCAGGCGTTGTGCATTGAGAACTTCGGGCGCCAACAATTCGTCGACCGGTTCTTTTGAAGGCATAACAGAAAACGACGCCAGGACCGGTAGTTTCAACTGTTTTGCGATACGGGCAGCCATCAGCAATTGTTCCACATCGTCAAAGGTTTCCAACACCAAGAGGTCGACGTTTTCGGAAGCGAAGATGGCAAACTGTTCCGCGTAGGCATCTTCGACGTTCCGCAAATCGATATCGGTTGCGTCATCTTCCTTCGCGATGCATGGCCCGACGGATGCCGCCACGTAAACCCTGTTCCCGGCCGCCTTGCGCGCCAGTTGTACCCCGGCGCGGTTAATCGCCTCCAACTGATCTTCGAGTCCATGCAGCGCCAGTTTGATCCGATTGGCGCCGAATGTATTGGCTTCGATGACTTCGGCGCCGGCTACAACATATTCCTTGTGAATCCCGTAAATCAAATCGGGCCGGGTCAGACAGAGTTCGTCATAGCATACATTCAAAAAGACGCCACGCTCGTAAATCATCGTTCCCATACCGCCGTCGAATATTACGGGGCTTTCATTAATACGTTCCAAAAATGGTGGTTTCCCGTTCCCGGAATTGCTTGGTTGCTCTGTCATTTTAATCGACCTCTCGCTGTCTTCTTTTTGTCTTGTTATATCCCCTACCCTTGCAACACATATAATGCAATGGCGATCGTCATGGCAATGGCGCCGATACCGCGTTTGACGGTAACTCGCAGATCGACCCTTCGTTCGATATCAAGGCGGCCCATGCGTACCAGCAGTAATCCCAGGAAAATGGAAATCAGGCCTCGTGTCGATTGCACGATATTACCGAACACAGCGCCGATTTCCGCAAAGCATGCGTACAACAGGATCATGGCGGTGAACCAGCACACGGCGTATGCCAGCGCCGAACGCCATGTGTCCGGCTTTGACGCCTCCGGCAGCCGGAGCAGGAATGGAGCCAGCGCCAGGCCACACAACGAGTAGGTCAATGTCGCGCCGAACAGCGAACCGCGCCAGCTATCCAATCCCGTACCGGCGACCAGGCGAACGATGGAAAGATCGGACAAGGAATATCCGACAACAGCTACGCCGACCGCCAGCAATCCGCGCAACGGTGGGCGACCGCCGGCATCGTTCAATATGTAGACGCCGCCAACCGCCAGCACGACGGCGATCCATTGTTGCGGCGACAACCATTCGCCGCCGAAGGCGACGGTTACCAGAGCCAGGAAAAGAATCTTGGCGCCCAGCAAAGGCGCCAGGCGCGAGGCATCGATATGACGCAAGGCAATAAATAATGCCTGCTGGCCGATAAGGTAAAAGCCGCCGGCGCCGGCCGCGCCCAGGATGACATCGGTATTCCACCGCATGTCAACCGGATAAACCAAAGGCAGCGCCAGCAATGCCATCACACCCATGATCGAGTGCGACACCACGAGCAACAGCCAGGGCGAATGGCCGTGCCGGCTGAAAAACGCGCGCGACAACAGGTATGACAGCGATTGAAAGGTAGCGGCCCCGAGGCCAAAGAAAACACCGTTCATATCTCTACAACAATGCCAGGTCGGGTTTACGGGCGGCAAGCGTTTCGTCTAGCCGTCCGACGGGTGTTTTTGCGGGGCAAGCTTTGATGCGTTCAGGCTCGCTTACCGCCAACCCGGCGATTTCGATCATGGCATCGATAAACGCATCGAGTGTTTCCTTGGATTCTGTTTCGGTCGGCTCGATCATCATCGCTTCGGGTACGGTCAACGGGAAGTAGACGGTCGGCGGATGGAACCCGCGATCGATCAGCGCCTTGGCGATATCAAGCGCCCGCACACCGTGTTTTGCCTGTTGAACGGCGGACAGGATGCATTCGTGTTTACAGAGCGCATCGACGGCCGGTTGATAATACGGTTTAAGTTTATGACGGATATAATTAGCGTTGAGTACGGCGTTTTCAGAAACGCGCAGTAATCCGTCGCCTCCAAGCATTAGCATATAGGCATAGGCTTTGAGAATGACCGCGAAAGATCCGTAAAAAGGCGCCACGTATCCTATTGAATGAGGCCGGTTATAATCGAGATAGTAGCGACCGTTGAGACGCCGTCTAACGATCGATACCGGCAGGAAGGGAATCAGTTTTTCGGACACGCCAACGGGTCCGGCGCCGGGTCCGCCACCGCCATGAGGTGTGGCAAAGGTTTTATGTAAGTTCACGTGAACGATATCGAACCCGAGATCGCCGGGCCGGCAGCGGCCGAGTAAAGCGTTGAGGTTGGCGCCGTCGCAATAGGTCAATCCATCGACGTCCGCGACCATGCGGCAGATATCCTTGACCTGATGGTTAAACAAACCCAGTGTATTGGGACAGGTAAGCATCAGACCGGCGACATTATCGGTGAGCGCTTTTTCCAGCGCATCAATAGCCATACGTCCGTTCGCGTCGGAGGGGATGGTCTCGACTTTGTATCCGGCAATGGCGGCCGTGGCGGGATTGGTTCCATGAGCGGTATCGGGTATAAGAATAGTATCTTTGACCTTACCCTTGTGTTTATGATAGGCCGCCATCATGAGAACACCCGTCAATTCGCCGTGGGCGCCCGCCATGGGTTGCATTGAAAAAGCGGCCATGCCGCATATTTCCCGCAACAATAGATCCGTCTCGTACAACACCGCCAGTGCGCCCTGCACCAATCCGGCGCCGCCCGGAAGCTGGGGCAGAGAAGGATGCAACGATGCGAAACCGGGATACCCGGCAATGGTTTCGGTCATTTTGGGGTTGTACTTCATGGTACAGGAACCGAGCGGATAGAATCCGTCATCGATGCCGAAATTCTTTTTCGACAGCGCCGTGAAATGGCGTACGACGTCCAGTTCGGACAGCTCCGGCAATTCAGCCGGCTTGGCGCGTAACAGGTTCCCTTCGATGTTGGCCTTGATTCCCACATCGGAGGCAGGAATCCGATTCGCGCGCCGTCCGGCAACCGACTTTTCGAATATCAATTTCATACCAGTCCCTCCAAGGCGTCCGCCAGCCTGTCGATTTCCTGACGCGACCGTTTTTCCGTGACGGCAACCAGCAGACATTGATCAAGATCGGGATAGTAACGGCCGAGCGGGAATCCAGCGGCCATTTTGTGATCGATCAGACGCCCAACCGCTTCGCCGGCGGCAAAAGGCAATTCGATAACGAATTCGTTAAAGACCGGGATATCCGGATACTTAAGTTCGACGCCGTCTATGGCGGCCAGTTTGCGGCGGGCATATTCGGTCTTGTCGGCGATCAGCGACGCCAGTTCGATCAGCCCGTTTTTTCCCATTAAACTCAGATATACCACGGCGGTCAAGGCACAAAGCGATTGATTGGTGCATATATTCGAAGCCGCTTTTTCGCGCCGTATATGCTGTTCGCGCGCTTGCAGCGTGAGCACAAAACCGTCGCGTCCCTGCATATCGACGGTTCGTCCGGAGATACGGCCGGGCATTTTACGCACATACTTGCGGCGTGTCGCCATGAATCCCAGATAGGGGCCGCCGAAGTTGAGTCCCAACCCGAGGCTTTGTCCTTCGCCGGCAACGATATCGGCGTTCATGGCGCCCGGCGTCTTGATCATGCCCAGCGCGATCGGATAACAGCTCACGATCAACAGCGCGCCGGCAGTATGCGCGGCTTCGGCCAGATCGCTGAAATCGTCGAGTGCTCCGAAAAAATTGGGGTTTTGGACAATTACCGCCGCCGTTTTACCCTTCTTTAATTCTTCGCCTATGCGGTGGCGATTCGCGCGGCCGTCGGCCGGCGCCGTTTGAATCCGTTCGATTCCGAGATTATCGGTATAGGACCGCAACATGATCCGGTGAATGGGACTGACGCTCTCGTCGATAATCAGCCGTTGCCGTCCGGTAATCCGCATGGCCATGGTCAGCGCTTCGCAAAGCGCGGTGCCGCCATCGTACATCGAGGCATTGGCAACCTCCATATCCGTCAAGCGGCAGATCATGGATTGATATTCATAGATCGCCTGCAATGTACCCTGGGATATTTCCGGTTGATACGGCGTGTAAGCGGTATAAAACTCGCTGCGATAGACCAGCGCCGCTACGGCTGCGGGCACGAAATGATCGTAATATCCCGCCCCCAGAAAACTGATCAGGTCGGAAACGTTGCG
>PWZG01000552.1 GCA_003567575.1 PVC group bacterium
CGAATGGCACTTAAGGGATTATGGCATTATAGTTTCGACTTTCGTGACGTGCCATTGAATGACGAATGACGAAATACCCAAAGAAAACCAAAACACCTAAAGACCAAAAGTAAAACGCCCAATACAAACAAGATATTTGGCATTCTAACTTCGTCATTCGTGCTTCCTTCGGGTTTGGGTATTTCGTCATTCGGATTTCCGGGCGCATTCCGCCTACTGAGCACACGCTATTGATCCATCGAGGGAATGACGGACGGAAGTGATATGCGCCCGTTTTTCCGGCGGCGATTGACATCAGATAAGGATTGGGGTAGGTTATATGCGGTTCTTTCCGGTGGGAATTTCAAGTTGCGCCGTTCATATTGTCGATAGTTTCAGCGTGCGAACGGTTCATGAAAAACCATCGCCAGATGACGATTTCAAGAAAGGGGTAAGCCGCATGAAGGCCGTTGCATTTAACGGAAGTCCGCGCCGGGGCGGAAATACGGATTTTTTGCTGAAAACCGTTTTAACCGAACTGGAATCGGAAGGGATTGCATCCGAGGTTATTCAGGTAGGCAGTCAACGTCTGCGGGGTTGCCGTGCATGTGGGTGGTGCCGTAAAACGGGTACGGGGCGCTGTGTGATCGACGATGATCCCCTCAACGATTACCTTGAGAAAATGTGCGCCGCCGATGCCATTCTACTGGGGTCGCCCACCTATTTCGCGGACGTTACCGCCGAAATGAAAGCATTGATCGACCGAGCCGGTTACGTCTTGCGCCCGCTGAATTCGCTTGTACGCAAAGTCGGCGCCGGCCTGGTCGCCGCCCGCCGGGGTGGCGCGATTCATACCTTTGACACACTGAACCATTTTTTTCTAGTCAATCAAATGATTGTCATCGGTTCGTGCTACTGGAATGACGGACTTGGGGGCGCGGCAGGCGCCGTCGCGGAGGAAGACGCGGAAGGCACCGAAACGGCTCGTACGCTGGGTCGCAATATGGCGTGGGCATTGCAACGGCTGAAGCGCGAACCGGAAACGGACGTATGACCTTCGCCCCACGCGGACCAGCGCAGCGCCCCTTGACCGGCCAGGTGGCTTTGATTACGGGAGCCAGCCGGGGAATCGGGCGAGCCATTGCCGATACGCTCGCCTGCGCGGGTGCGTCGCTGCTGCTGGCGGCGCGCGACGCCGAGCGCCTTGCCCGCTTCGCCGCATCGCTGCGGACCGAAGGCCATGCGGTATGGCACCATCCGCTGGATGTTGCCGACGAAGAATCTGTACGCGATTTTGTAAGGAAAGGCGTCGCGCATTTCGGTCGGCTTAACATGCTGGTCAACAACGCGGGCATCGGCTGTTTTGGGCCGCTAACCGATCTGTCATCGGAACAATGGGATCGGGTCATGGCGGTTAATGTACGCGGCCCGTTTTTATTGTGCCGGGAATGCATCCCTCACTTGCGGAAACAACGACCTTCGTTTATCGTCAATATAGCTTCGGTCGTCGCGGTAAAAGGCTATCCGAACCAGTCGGCCTATGGTGCATCGAAACATGCCCTGCTGGGCATGAGCAAGGCGTTGGCGAAGGAAGTCCATGCCGACGGGATTCGGGTGCATGTTCTGTGTCCCGGCGGAGTCGACACCGACATGGCAACCCAGGCCCGCCCCGATTTGGAACGAACGGATTTGATTCAGACCCAGGAAATCGCGGATGCGGTACGCTACCTGGTAACACGCCGCGGCGTTGCTGTAATCGATGAACTCCATCTCCACCGGCAATCCTCTCCCCCTTGGGCCTGAAGTTTTTAGTACAACCGAATGTCTTGCAATCCGAGCAAATATAAGGCAAAATAAACAGTTGTTCCATGAACCGGCTCATTCGCGGGGCACACCGGCCCTTGCGGGAAAGGAATACGCTATGAAACCGATAACATTTCCTGACGAGGTGGCGGTCTTGATCTCCGGAGAAGCCGGCCAGGGACTGAACACCATGGAGGCCTTCTTGTGCCACATTATCAGACGGCACGGTCTGTGTGTCTTCGCATCCAAAGAGATCATGTCGCGAATACGCGGTGGATTGAATACCACGCTGTTACGGATATCGAAGCAACCCACCGCCGCCTTTCGCCGGACTCCGGACCTTCTGGTTTCCATGCGATCCGGTGGTTTGAAAAGACTCGATGAACGCCTTTGCGAAAAGACGGTGATTCTTTATGATCCGCGCATGGAGTCCGCTGCGCCCCGCGGGAACGGTATCCCTATCGACATGAAGGAAATCGCCCGGGATGCAGGAGGCAAACTGTATGTCGGAATTTCGATATGCGGCATCCTCTGTGCGCTTCTGGGCATCCCTGAAGAAGCGAGCCGGCATGAGGTCGAGGCCTTTTTCAAGGACAAGCAACCGCAGGAAAACCTGGCGGCCTTCACTGCCGGTTACGCGCGCGGTCGCAAGCCGGATCTGTTGCATTCGTTGAACGTCGCGCTTCAGCCGGGTCCCCGGGTGGCGGGCCGACTGATGATGAGCGGCAGTCAAGCCGTAGGGCTGGGAGCGCTGGCCGGAGGCTGCAACTTCATTGCCAGTTATCCCATGTCGCCGTCAACCGGTGTTCTGACGTTTCTCGCGCAACAAGCCGACGCATTCGGTTTACTGGTAGAGCAAGCGGAAGACGAAATTGCGGCGATCAATATGTCGTTGGGAGCCTGGTACACGGGGGCACGGGCCATGGTCACCACATCCGGCGGCGGGTTTGCCCTGATGGAGGAAGGGGTGAGTTTGGCAGGGATCACCGAAACGCCTTGTGTCATCCATCTTGCCCAACGGCCAGGTCCGGGTACCGGCTTGCCGACGCGCACGGAACAGGGCGATCTGAATCTGGCGCTTTACGCCGGCCATGGCGATTTCCCTCGAATTATCTATGCACCCGGCTCGGTCAAACAGGCTTTCAACGTAACCCGCAAGGCCTTTATGATGGCGGATCGATATCAAATCCCGGTTTTCGTGTTGACCGATCAATTCCTTATGGAATCAAGCTGGCTCGAGGACAATCTGTCTTACGACGGGAAAATTCCGGAACGGTATCTTGTGGAAAGCGAGCAGGATTACCAACGGTACGCCGTCAACGACTCGGGTATCTCGCCGCGGGCCGTTCCGGGATCAGGTCAGGGTTGGGTTCGCGTTGATAGCGATGAACATGATGAGCGCGGAGAGATTACCGAGGATTTCAATGTCCGTGTTCTGCAAGTGGACAAACGGATGCGTAAGGCGGAGGGCTTGGAAGAAAACGACGACGACATTACGTTAATCGGCGGAAGCGACGGCGATATCATGCTGGTCACCTGGGGTTCAAACTACGGGCTCGGCCAGGAACTGGCAACCCGCTTGATCAATCCGTCGGTTTCCTGCCTGCATTTTTCACGGGTCTATCCGGTTCCGCAAAAAGGGCTCGATATCCTGCGAAAGGCCAAAACCGTGATCGCGATAGAGAACAATTACACGGGCCAGTTCGGCGCCCTGTTATGCGCGGCCGGAATTCATGTTCAGGACCGGATCTTGCAATACAACGGACTGCCGTTCGCGGTGGAAGATGTTTATCGGTCACTACAGCAAAAAATCAACGGAGGCGCACGATGAGTTCTTCCCCTTTTGATCTTCCGTATGATCTGGATATCGCCTGGTGTCCCGGTTGCGGCAATTTCGCGATCATCAAGATTCTGAAACAGGCACTGGAGAACGCCGGGATTGAACCGCGTAAGCTGGTGCTGGTCTCCGGCATCGGGCAGGCGGCCAAAATGCCGCAATATCTGCAATGCCACTATTTCAACGGATTGCACGGCCGGTCGCTTCCGGTGGCGACCGCCGTTAAAGCGTGCAACCCGGAGTTATGCGTCATCGCCGAATCCGGTGACGGCTGCACCTACGGCGAGGGCGGCAATCATTTCCTGCACACGATTCGCCGCAATCCCGATATCGTCAATCTTGTTCACAACAACATGATTTACGGTCTTACCAAGGGACAAGGTGCGCCGACGACCATGAAAGGCATGAAGACCTCGATTCAGCTCAAGGGCTACGCCTTGGAACCGTTCAATCCGTTGGCGGCAGCCCTGGCCATGGGCGCGGGCTTTGTCGCCCGTGTATCGTCCGGCGATGCCGCGCAGGCGACGACCGTCATTGAGCAAGCCCTGGCCTATCCGGGCTATGCGCTGGTTGACATCTTTCATCCGTGTATCAGCTTCAACAAGTTAAACACCTTTCGCTGGTATCGTGAGCACACCGATAGCCTCGAGGACCATGATGAAACCGATCTGGAATCCGCCATGACCCGGGCCATGCAAACAGAACCCTATCGATTGGGTGTGTTTTATCGTCAGGCCAAGCCAACGTTCCGTGAACGAAGTCATGCTTACGATACCGATGACAGCCCCCTGTGTCGACGCGACATCGATCCGGCCAAGCTGGCCGACTTACTTGGAAACTACCGTATCCCTACGGGATGATGCCAAATGGATGGTAAAGACGCTGCCCTTGCCGGGGGTACTGTCCACGCTGACCCGGCCACCGTGGGCGACGGCAATACTCTTGACGATCGCCAATCCCAGCCCGGTGCCCCCGATATCGCGACTGCGTCCTTTGTCGACCCGGTAAAATCGTTCGAACAGGCGCGGCAGATGATGACGCGCGATTCCCGGGCCTTCGTCCTTGACGCTTAACCGGATTTCATTTGCATCCCGTTCGGCGCTGACGGTTATCCCGGTTTTCGCCGGGCCGTATTTGACGGCATTCCCGATTATGTTGATCATGGCTTGTTCGATCAAGGGGGCGTTAACCGATGCTTCCCATGCCGCATCGCAGTTGATGGTCAACCGCATGTTCTTCGGGGCGGCTTCCGGTTGCCAGGTTTTGACGGCGTTTTCCAGGATGGGGCGGATCGGGGTTGGGCGCACGGGAATATCGGAGTTTTGCGCATCATGTTCGAGACGCGACAGCGTCATCAGATCTTCCAGAATGGCGTTTAACCGGCGCGCTTGATGTCGGATGATTTTAAGAAATCGGGTTCGGGACTCCGGATCTTCCGCGGCGCCGTCGAGCAGTGTTTCGGAAAATCCGCTGATGGACGTGACGGGAGTTTTCAGCTCGTGCGACACATTGGCGACGAAGTCGCGCCGCATGGTTTCGAGTTTTCGAAGACGTGTGACATCGGTCATGACCAGCACGCAACCGATACGATGTCCGTGGCTGTCGGTCATGGCCGTGCCGTTGATCTGCAATATGCGTTCCCCATTGGGAATCGTGATTTCTTCGTTTAGCGTGCCGTTGGTTTCCATGATTGTTCGGCTCAAACGCTGTATATCGGCATTTCGTACGACTTCCTGAATCTGGCGGCCGATGACCGGTTCGCTGGTCGGTTGAAAAACGTTTATGGCGGCGGGATTCATGGAGATAATACGGCCTTGCGCATCCATGGCTAATATCGCTTCGGACATGCAGGACAGCAGAGCTTTTTGCTCGTCGCGTTGTCTTACGATCGTCTCGAAGCGGTCGCTCAGTCGTTGTGACATGGCGTTCATGGCCTCTGAAAGGGCGTGGATTTCCCTGACCGCCGAAGCCGGTAGACGAAGATCAGCCCGTCCCGCGGCATAGGTTTCGACGCTTTCCCGCATACGAATAAGCGGCGCGCTAAGGCGGCCCGCGATCACCGCGCTGCCGATGATGACAATGACGCTCATCCACAGGCCGGCGTAAAGTACGCGCACACGTTGGCGGATCAAGGCAAGATCGATATCCCCCATTGGACGGGCGGCGCGGACGAATCCGAGACGTTCACCCCCTTGATGCCAGACGACGGCAACGTACATCATGGTCATTTGTACGGTGCCGCTGCGACGGTCGGCCCAACCGACGGCATCCAGCGGCTCGCCGTGCAGTTGCCGAATCTCGGGGCGCCGGTAATGATTGTCCATGATTTGCGGATTTTCGTCCGTGTCGCCGATTACCCGACCGCTGTTCAAGACAACAGTGAACCGGTATCCAGCGCTTGTTCCCTTGCTCTTGCAAAGGGCGTCCACGGTGGCTGTATCGGACGGGTCAGGCAATCGATTGATTGAATCGGCCATCATGAGGGCGGCGCGGCGCAGATTGTCACGGGTTTGAGTATAGTGTTCATGGCGGGCGCCGTGCAAGGCCCATCCGCCCGCGGCAATCAACGTCAGCAAAAGCGCCAGGGCATGCGGGATGAAGATATACAGGAATATCGATTTTCGTTTCATGGCGAGTTCACGCTGCGAATCCGGTAGCCGATGCCGCGTACGGTTTCGAGCATGTTACCGGCTTTCCCTAGTTTTTTACGCAAGCCTACAATTTGTACATCGACGGAACGATCGGTCACCGGATAATCCTCGCCGCGTACCGCATCCACGATTTGATAACGGGTGAATACCCATCCGGGTCGCTGAGCCAGAGCGTGTAATACCTCAAATTCAGTGAATGTCAGGTCGACGGTTTTCCCGTTGACCGTGACCTCGCGCCGACCCGGATGGATATCGATCCCATGGACACTGATCGCCTCATGCTTGCCCGGCGGCTGAGCGGTTCCAGACGATCGCCGCAGAATCGCGCGGATTCGGGCGATCAGTTCGCGCGGGCGGAACGGTTTGGTCATATAGTCGTCGGCGCCCAGTTCCAAGCCGGAGATGATATCGCTTTCTTCGCCCTTGGCCGTCAGCATCAGGACGGGAATATGTCGTGTCGATACATCGCTTTTCAAGCGCTTGCAAATCTCAAAACCGTCTATGCCGGGCAGCATTAAGTCGAGCAACACAAGCGCCGGTTCGTTTTTAAACAACCTTTCCAACGCTTTCTCGCCGGTGTTGCATTTGAGGACCGTGTACCGCTCCTTCTCAAGGTTGTAGACGATCAACTCCAGAATGTCGCGATCGTCCTCGACCACCAGTATCGTTTCGCGTGCCATGCCGGCTCCCTTCACGCGGATTCGCGCGTATAGTCTTCGACGTGATGACGAATAATCTCGCCTGTGCTCATATAGATGACATCTTCAGCGATATTGGTCGCGTGATCGGCGATGCGTTCCAGATCCCGGGAGACCGAAAGCAGATGGATCA
>PWZG01000005.1 GCA_003567575.1 PVC group bacterium
CAAGACATTGAATGTCATTTGATCGATCTTTTGACAACCATGGCTTACCGGTCCGACATCAAGCGCTACCCGGAGTCCCGACCCCATTCGATGGGTGAGTATACGGCAGGTCCGCCAGTTGCACCTCGCGATTGCGTTCCTGAAAGTATTGCAGTTTCCACTCGTCGGCAAACAACAGGACCTTGTGTCCGGCGCCGTCAAGCATTTCTATTTCCTCGCAAACCGTTCGATACGTGGCGTCATCAAGCCGCTTGCGAACCACCGGATCCGCCAACCCGGCGGTGGCAACCGGCGCCCGGTAGGCGCCACCCGGTGTGCGCTCGTAGAGATGCGCCATCCGCGTCAGACGATCCCATACCCCTTTGAATTCGCGACCGGCGCCCAGCGGCCAGTTCACGGGATAGGCGCCAATGCCCAACACGCTCTCCAATTCATCCAGCAAATCCAGCGGCTCGCGGCCCGGCCGGTCCATCTTGTTCATAAACGTAAAAATGGGGACCCCACGACGGCGACAGACCTCGAAGAGTTTACGCGTCTGGCTCTCAATCCCTTTGCCGGCATCGATAACCATCACGGCCGCATCCACCGCGGTCAAGACGCGATAGGTATCCTCGGAAAAATCCTTATGGCCCGGTGTATCGAGCAGGTTGACCCGAAAGCCCCGGTAATCGAATTGCAACGCCGTCGAACTGATCGAAATACCGCGTTGTTTCTCCAAGTCCATCCAGTCCGACGTCGTGGAGCGCTGATTCGTACGTGCCGTTACCGAGCCGGCCAAATTGACCGCACCGCCATAGAGCAGGAATTTCTCCGTCAACGTCGTCTTGCCCGCATCAGGATGCGAGACGATGGCAAAGGTCCGGCGGCGGGCAATTTCTTTAAGCAGATTACGAGACATGAAAGTCGGTCTTTCGGTCCGGTGAACATCAGAAGAAAATAACAGTACGCGGCCAGCTTGGATGGCCAGACGACTGTCGGCGAGCAACCGCTGAACGGGTTACCCGACGGAGCGGAAAAGCGTGCCGGGATCAGGGCGGCGCATTATACCGTGGTATGCGCGATGCGCAAAACGGGACCGACCGACAATAAGCTAAATCGCTTTTCATAAGGCATGAAAGAATATCATAGACCCGACGAAAACGCAAACGGACGCGGCAGGCAACCGCGGCGAAGCATCGCCGGGGTGTCGGGTGTTCGGGTGTCGGGTTTCATACACTTGCGTTTTTCCTGTCATTCGTCTCGCGGTACCTCGGGCAACGGTTGTTCGGCATCGAAAAGTTCAAACAGTTTGCGCAACGCCTCTTCCCGCTTCGGAACCGCTTCCTGATGCGCACGAAAAGCCGCACTCTCGAAATAGCCGGCCGGCGGTTCCCAGACGGTACGGAAACCTACGTGATAATGCGTGGTTCCTTGCGGAAAACCGAAACGTTTGGCCGCGTAACAGGACTGCATCCCGTGGTACCAGCTTCCCCCGCGAAGACAGACGTTCTGCTGCCCCCAGTAACTTGACATCCGGTCGGCTTCAGGATTGTTGGGATAGGGCTCGACCCATTCGGAGGTATATTCATACTGATTCCCGACCATGTCCATGGCGCCATAGGGACTGGCGCCGTCGGGATACCGTCCCACGCGTGTGTAGCGTCGGTGGGTTTGCCAAAAATGGCCTTTGTGAGGACAGAATTCATTTCCCCAAGGATAGAATCGGCCATCGTCGCCGCGCGCGGCTTTTTCCCATTGAGCTTCCGTGGGCAGACGTTTGCCCGCCCAGTTGGCATATTGCTGCGCTTCATGCCATTGAATGCTGGCGACGGGGTAAACATGATGCCATGTCTCCTCGAAATGCTGTGATATCTGATCCTTTTCCAGTTCAAACCCGGGGTTGGCCTCCAGAAACAGCAGCCAGTTCTCAATCGTGACTTCATATTTGTCGATAAAGAATCCGCCGAGATAAAGGTTTCGCCGGGGTAAAGTTTCCCACATCCAGAGCTGTTCATAGTCCTTGGCGTCCAACTGCGCGGCGATCCGGTTGGCTTCCTCATAGTTCAAACCCATCGTAAAATAGCCGGAAGGCACATAAACCATGATGGACTTATCGACCGGATGGACAATCTTGGCGCCGGCCCCGGGCTCCGGGTATCCGAGGTGTTGAGGGTTTGCATCTGCCGCTCGCATGGTCGTGATCGGCAGGATTCCGACGAACAGGCTTATAAGGAAGGACCCATGGATTTTCATTGTTTATCGCTCCGTTTTCAGTTTTGCGTTCGGCAAGATCGGTTTTCTCCAGATAGGCGCCCCGGCTCCATGGCACGTCGAACTCCCGGGGTTGGCCTTGCAGGCCGCGGGCTTTGTCCACGTTTCATTTCATGATCACGGTTTCCACCATGGCTTGATACTACTGAAGACAAAAGGGAAGGACGTCTTGTTATCATCATCTCTACAACAGGTCATTGACGAGGTCGAACATCTTCAATTTCGTGAATCAGTAAACGCCGGCTTTCCAGGATGGCCGCGAGTTCGCTTCCCGCAATCAGAATCGGAGTTCTTGGCGGCAACAGCTCGCGGATAACCGGCAGCAGGCCCGCAAAATTGATGCGCGGTCCGTAAATATTGTCGATGGGATACATGGCTTGCAGTCCGTGACCGGTCGGCATCACCTGATGTATCCGAACGGCGCGCACCACGGGAGCCAGGCGCTGTAACCAGTCCGCCAAGCCGTGGAGTTTGGACACCACCGGATCACGAAAAGCGTTGCCGGCATCGAAACATACGCCGATTCGTTCCGTTGTTTCCTTCGCGTATCCACGGGCCGCCAACCTGGTACGCAACCATGCCACCAAAGCCAAAAGATGATCGGGCCGTCCGCCCAAACGTTCTTGCGCGGAAAAAACACGGCTGGCATTCAAGGCGTTGATCAGACTAAATCCGGCATGGATACGCAAGGCTTCTTCGGCGAGTTCCAGTAAATCCGTTTGCCAATGGGCACGGCCGCCGGTTACGGCCGTAAGATCCGCCTCGAAATCGGACGCCGGTATGGGCGGGAGCATGACGGCCAGATCGTTGACACGCATTCGTTCAGCCCAAACCAGGCGCGCATCCTGCTGGCCGGATGTCATCCGCGAAGATCCGTCGCATTCAGGAAGTTGCAGAGAGAGCATGCCGTCGGGAAATCGTTCACGAAAACGGATGGCTGTTTCGCACGCGGTATCCAGGGACGGCCCGATCCCGCAAACCGTTTGGCATTGTACGGCGTCGATACCGTGAGCAAGCGCCTGTTCCAGTAAAGGAACGGCCGATAACGACGATGCCATGCCGAACGGATTGGGGGGATAACGGGGTGGCGCCGCAAGGATGCCGGCCGGCGTATCACGGCGTTGAAACGACAGATGTTTACCGTCCCAGTCGGCAATCAGGATTTCTGGCGGTGTTCCCCGGGCTTTCACCGGATCGAGGCCGGCACATGAAATAACGGTCAACGATCCGCAACGGTGGTCCGTTAAGGGCTCGCTCCCTTCGATTAACGACGGTTGATCAGCCATCGTCGATTCATGGACATGGCCGCAAATCCAATCGATATGCAGTCCCGATCGCAACCGCGAATTAAGCCTTGCGATTTCAGCCGTATCGGGCGGGAAATGCGATAAGACCAGCGCGACACCCCGTTCCGGAAGTTGTCGCGTCAGTTGGCGAATCGCCGTGTGGCGACTTTCGCGATCCCATGTTCCCAACGCGAATGCATGGCCCGGCCACGGAAGGCGGGCGCAAATGCCGGGCGCCTGGATTTCCTGATGGGTCGTTACCAAACGTGATACAAGATCCGGGCCTTCATTGTTTCCGGGCAGCATGAGCAGCGGTGTTTTGCCGGGGCTGAGCGCCGTCAGCACCGTTTCGGCCTGATCCATATCGGCCTGATGCGTGATGTCGCCGCCCAGCACCAATGCATCCAAAGTTTGAGCACGCGTTTCCCGCAATACCCATTCGAACACGCGGCGCTGGCATGGATGGAGGGTTTTGACGGCATGACTGTCGCACAGCCAGGCGAACCGGATGGCGTCGGGCGGCGGTGAATTCGGACCCGGCCCCTGACGCATGCAAACTGGATCATGGGGCTGACGCCGGTCCAGCATGCGCCGCCGCCATGCCACGAGATCCGTCAACCGATGTGGTTCGTTATAGGTCAGGGTTTCGTCAAAACGCCGGATCGTATGATCGAAAGTCCGGAGTTCCAGTTGATCGTTATTAATATCCAGCACGCGGCTGTGGCGGTAACCGTCGCGGGTAACCACACCGGCGACGCCGGTATGGATGAAGTGAACCCCCAGCCGGACGCTGATCGCGTCGCGGTAATGCTGTCCCAGATGGTTGTGGGCGCTGAACCACGCAATCACATTCGGGTGTTGCCACACCTGTCTCAGGATCCGACCCGGCTCGTGGTTCTGGTTCGCGACGGCGTTTCCCCCCTGGGAATGCAGTTCGAGCATGGTCAACAAGCCACTGCTGATCGGCGGCACATGGGCCACGACAATGACCGGACGATCGCCCAACGCGGTCAGTTGCGTTTCGAACCAGTTCATCTGGTCGTCTTCGAACACCACTTCCTGTTGCATGACAGGATTGCGGCGATGCATGGTATTGCTCAGGCCAAGCACCGTTACCGGTCCGATATCACGACGGAACCATGGTGTATCGCGTTTTACGGCTTGCATAAAGGAGGCTACCGCCGCGTCATCGCTGCGGAATTCAGCGGCTTGCAGATCATGATTGCCGATGACGCTTACCCAGGGTGCTTGGAAACCGTCAAGAATTCGCGCGGCACGGCGCGTGGCGGCGGATGTCCCGCATTCGGGACCGTAACCGGTCAAATCGCCGGTGATCAACACCATGGCCGACTGCAGATCGTTGATGTCCTCGATCGTTTGCTCCCATAACCCGGCATCCGATGCACCGATATGCGGATCGCCCAGGATAACCAGTCGTAAATGGTTCTCGATCATGTTACGGAATGTCATGGACACGATCCATCAGGACAAAGCGATGAAAGTCATCCGGTCGCCAGCCTCCGGCGATCCCGGGTGAAAGCTGGATCCAGTATTCTTGTCCCTTGCCGTCGTCATCGTCAAACACGACGGCGTTGAAACCAAGCAATGTCCCGGGCGCCGGATTGATTTTGAGACATTCAAACGGAATCCGGATTTGATAGACGGTGGTTTGATTCTCATCTTTGCGCAGCACGGTATAATCGCTTTTCTCGAATACACCGGTTTCCGGTCCGCGCCATTGGTGTGATTGTACTTTTCCGGAAGCCAGCGCAAGGCCTAAATTGAATGTCGCCGCCTTCGTACCCCGTGAGGCAACCGCAAACTGCAAACTGTCGCCATCCCACAAGCTGCTGCCGTTTTGTTCGTTGAAATGTTGATTATCACTAACGGCAACCGCCAGGTAGAAGGCGTCGGCATCCCATGCCGTATAAATGGCGGCATCAAGGAACTCATCCGGTTGCCTGCTATCCCTTGCGCTCGCCGGATGTACATCGCTCAGATCCCCGATCATCAGCGGTGATATGTGGCGCCATTGAGCCATGTCGCCGTCGATTTCAAATGGGATGTCGAGACGTTGAATTTTTTGAATTTGATCGATCGCAAAATTTTTGCGTATGGTTAGCGCTCTGAAATCCATATTTTGTTGCCAATTCGGTAAATCATCCGGTTTTTCATAGCGGACCGTCACTTCGATTGAATGCGTGGCCGTCAAGCTTGCCTGCAAACCGAAGGTGACGGCCGACGGTTCGTCTGCCGTGGCCGTTCCGCTGTTGATACCGACTGTTTCTCCATCGATCATCAGTTCCATTTCGAACGGTACATCATTTTGAACCAGATGATTGTTGACCCATACGACGACCTTGTCCAGTCGCTTCATGCAGACTTCCGCGCTCAGTGCCGCAGCGCCGGGCTCAATCTGGATGACCCGTCCGGATTTATCGATGAGCACGCCATCTTCCACACGCAGATGAACAATGCCGAGCATCTTTGGACGGTCGGGATTAAGCGCGTGGGAGTGTCCGCCGGCTTGGGTGACCAGGGTATTGTTAATGAGCCCCGGCGCATCAACCAGGGTATGCGAATGGCCTCCGATAATCACATCGATTTCATCATACTTCCAAGCCAGGGCAATGTCGGCATGATAACCGATATGGGACAACACAACAAAAACATCGTGTTCATCGGCAAGATACCGGTATTTTTCGAACGCTTGATGACGATCGGTGATCCGGAGTGTGTCGGTTCTGCCGATGTCGCCACCGGTCAACCCCAGTACGGCAATCGTATGACCGTCGGTGGTTTCCAAAACGGTATAGGGATCGGGACGGTCGAAATCATCGGTATTTACCTCAAGATTTGCCGCAAGAATGGGGAAATTTGCCAGTCGCAAACTATCACGGGTAATGGTTCCCTTGATATCGAGTTCATGATTGCCGAGGGTCATAACATCGTAGCCTACGTCGTTCATGGTTTCGATCATGAAACGCGTACGTTCCGCATAGAAATCGAGATCGTTGACCGGCCAGCGTGTCGCATGCCGTACGAAAATGTCGCCGGCATTCAGCAGAAACACGTTATCGTACGACCCGCGGATTTCGGCAATGGCGGATTCGAACGCGTCACGATGATTGAAATCGAAATGCAAATCGTTATCGTGCAACAACACAATTTCGGTTGCAACCGTCGCTCGCTCGCCCGTCACGGGCGGCACACCGCTTCGCAGAGCGCATCCGGAAACCCATCCCATCACGGCAAGAACCAAGATGCCCTTCAGGGCGATAACCCGGTTTTTTGATTTGAACTCGTTCATGAGTCAGGGTGGTCTCGGAGAAAACTCAGATTTTCCGTAGTGTCTGAAAACCTTGTCTCGCACCTTGTCGGAATCAGGATCGACAAAGCTCACGACAAAGGCTAGTGTGGTGTACGGCAATTGCGATGAATTAACTCCAAAGAGCCTGTCATCCCGAGCTTGTCGAGGGATCTGCGCCTGCCTGTTGAGCATGAGATCCCTCGACTTAGCTCGGGATGACA
>PWZG01000079.1 GCA_003567575.1 PVC group bacterium
GCTATCAACCGCTCATCCACGCGGACGCGCGTCTCATCATTCGCCCGCCTTACGAGGCGCAGCGGCATGAGGTATGGACGCGAGCTATTGATGCCGATCTGCGACGCCGCTGTCAATCGCCGAATTTTTAGGCCCGCTTGACATCGGTATTCGCGACTGCTACAATTCGCCATATAACGAATTACCAAGAGGACCAATGCAAAGGATGATGTATGAACAGCGAATCCATGCGAGCCACGTTACGCGCAACCAAAGCGCTGGCCGACCAGCAGCGGGTACGCATCCTGATGATGCTGCAAGCAGGCGAGTTGTGTGTGTGCCAGATTGTGGAAGTGTTGGAACTTGCACCGTCCACGGTCTCGAAACACCTTTCGATTCTGAGCGCGGCGGATCTGGTGGTTTCCAGAAAAGAGGGGCGCTGGGCCTACTTCCGCTTACCGGATAGCGCCATTGGAGCCATGGTTCCGCCTATCATAAAGTGGTTGCGCGACGCATTGAACAACGACCCGACGATCGAACGGGACAGAAAGAAGCTACAGGCCGTGCAGGCCTGTGATCCGGAAGATCTTTGTCGCCGACAAAGGCAACGCAACGACGACAACCCCAAAAACCAGGAAATCAGAAATGGATGAGAAAACGAAAGAACTGATTGCCATCGGCGCCTCGATCGGAGCGCATTGTCAGCCATGTCTGACGTATCATGTCGCCAAGGCGAAGGAAATCGGCCTGACGGAAGACGAAATCCGCGAGGCGATTGCCGTCGGGCATAGGGTCGAAAAAGGCGCCATGGCCGCCATGCGCAAGTTTTCGGCAGGTATCCTTGATGACCAGGCGGAAACGAATACGGAGTGCTGTGGTGACGGGGACAACAACAAGGGATGTTGTGCCTGAACCCAGGAAAGGGAGCGAGATGCGACAAAAGCAAAAGGTGCTTTTTCTCTGTACCGGCAATTCCTGCCGCAGCCAGATGGCCGAAGGCTGGGCAAAGGCGCTCAAGGCGGATGTGATCGAGGCCTATTCGGCAGGGATTGAGACCCATGGCCTTAATCCGAACGCGGTCAAGGTGATGGCGGAGGCCGGCGTGGATATCAGCGGGCACCAGTCGAAGCGGGTGGATGACCTGAAGGACATGGATTTCGACACTGTCGTGACGGTTTGCGGTCATGCCAACGAAACCTGCCCGATGTGGTTGGAAAAAAAGGCGAAGGTGCTACATGTCGGATTCGATGATCCGCCGGCGCTGGCGCGCGAGCTGGCGGCCAAGGGCGCGTCGCAGAAAGAACAACTCGACGCCTACCGCCGGGTGCGGGATGAGATCAAGGCGTTTGCGATGACACTACCGGATGCTTTACACCACGAAGAACACGAAAGGAGATCGAAAAAATGAGTTCCGCAACGCAACCGAATCCGATCGAACCAACCAAGCGACTGAACGTGTTTGAACGCTACCTGACCCTGTGGGTGGCTTTATGCATCGCGGGCGGCATCATTCTTGGGAAAGTCGCCCCTGGCGTGGCCGAGTATCTGGACAGCATCGCCATTTACGTGGATGACGCGCCTGTGGTCTCCATTCCGATCGCCATTGCGCTGTTCTTCATGATGTACCCCATCATGGTCAAGATAGATTTCGCGGAAGTGGTCAAGGCCGGCAAGACGCCCAAACCGGTGTTGCTGACCCTGTTCATGAACTGGTGCGTCAAACCGTTCACGATGTTCGCCATCGCCTGGTTCTTTCTGGGATACGTCTTTCGGGACTTTCTGCCGGGCATGGATGTTCTCAAGGACGGCACGCAGGTGGAACTGTGGCGCTCGTACATTTCCGGCGCCATTCTGCTTGGCATTGCGCCCTGCACGGCGATGGTGTTGATGTGGGGTTATCTCTCGAAGGGCAACCAGGGCTTGACGCTGGTAATGGTGGCGATCAATTCGCTGACGATGCTGGTGCTCTATGGGCTGCTGGGCGGCTGGCTGCTGGGCGTGAACGAAATGCCGGTGCCCTGGGAGGCGCTGCTGCTGTCGATCGGCATCTATGTGGCGCTGCCGCTGGTGGCCGGATACTTTTCGCGCAAATGGATCATCAAGGCCAAAGGGGTGGAATGGTTTACGGAAAAATTCCTGCACATTCTGACGCCGGTATCGATTATCGCCCTGCTCGGCACCCTGGTGCTGCTGTTCAGTTTCAAGGGCGAGGTGATTGTCGCCAATCCGCTGACCATCCTCTGGATTGCCATCCCCCTCTCAATCCAGACGGTGTTGATCTTCGGCATTACCTACGGCCTGGCGAAGTTATTGAGGTTCAGCTATGAGGATGCGGCACCGTCGGCGATGATCGGCGCTTCGAACCATTTCGAAGTCGCGATTGCGACGGCCACGATGCTTTACGGCATATCGAGTGGTGCGGCGCTGGCCACGGTAGTCGGGGTGCTGATCGAGGTTCCGATCATGTTGGGACTGGTGAAAGTCTGTCTGAGAACCCAAGGTTGGTTCGCGACGGAACAAGATTAACCCAAAGGAAATGAGACGGTCATGTTCTCGAGAATGGTGATAGCGACGGATCCGTCTGGTCCGGCACACGGCGAAGAACGCGTTCTGCGCGGCGGCTGTTACAAGTGCGCCTTCACAGGATATCATCCGGCGCGACGCGCCAGCCAGTATCCGGTACAGATGGCGGTCAGCAACGGAATCCACAGCAGTATCCAGGGATAGAATTCAGGTCGGTCAGCCAGCGTTTCGGCAACGATAACGAACAGGTAGAAACTGAAGATCACGACCAGGCTTAAGGCAATATTGACGGACGATTCATGTCGCTGATTTTTCATTCCCAACGGCGCGCCCAGCATGACAAAGGCGAAACATGCGAGCGCCAGCACCATGCGTTTATGTAATTCAACCCGCAGCACCATGCGTTGCACCGGCAGCGATCGTCTTGCATCTTCGCCGCCATAATAGTGCGCGGTACGCCGTAACCGATCCATTAATTCCGAGAAGGTGAAATCATCTTCGCGTCGTTCCGGCGGACGTCGCAGCAACCGGTCCAGCGGCAGCACTACCGGTAATTCGCCGGCATATCCGGTTTCGTTGCTTTCCGGATGAATCGGATCGATGCGGACCTGGCGCAATGTCACAACCAAGGCGTCGCGAGCATCGGTATAATCTACGGTTCCGTTGGCGGCACGAATTTCGCGTGACCGCCCGTTCGCCATGGTGTCGAGGATAATGACATCGTGCAATTGCTGGTTTTCCTTGCGTCCGAAATAGATGTGCATACCGGGAAAATCATGGTTGAATCTTCCTTCTTCGAGCAGGTCGAGCGGCGACATGCCGCCCAAGCCGCGGAAGGCGACCTGTTGTTTGAACCGGCTGAGCGGCGATACTTCGTTGAGCATATAAAAACTCAGCGCGGCAAGCAGGAGCGATAGCATCGCGGGCATGCGCAACAATTGGCGAAAGCTAATGCCGCATGCTCTTGTTGCAACGATTTCCATATCCGCCGACATACGGCTGAAAACAAGCAGGGCAGCGACCAGGCAACTTATCGGAACCGCATAGGATGCCGCGAACGGCAAGCCGTTGATGAAGATGGAGAACAACATCCGCGGCTCGGCGCCACGTGCCAGCAGATCGGTAAAGCGGAACAGGACCCCGATTGAAATCACCAGCGTCAGAACACCGAGCGTTACAGCGGCCGATATGATGAACGACGTGGTGATATAGCGGTTGAGAATAGTCACGGCTAGTCGACCCAACGGTCTTTTCCGGGTCCCTTGACATCCACCAAGACGGCATGCACACCGGCCACGGGCAATTTTGCGCTCAATTGCATGCAGACGCGGCGATCATCATCTGACAACCAACCCCACATCCTGCCGCGGCGCACGAATACCTCGCCGAACTTGGCGGTAGGCTCAATTCGCAAACCGCGTACCCGTCCATGTTCGGGGAGCGAAATTCTCTCGAATTTCTGGGCGGTCAGCGTCAGATCGTATACATCGTCATCGACCAGCACTTGGAAGGTCGCGGTTTCGCCGACTTGCATGCCGTCGCGCCGGATCACATAGAACAGCGTCAGCAGATCACGGGTATCATTCCCGATCTCGATTTTTTCTGTTTCACCTTTTCGATGGCATGTATAATCGGCGTATCCTTTGTCATGATGAAAAATGGTCGTTTCGTCGCGGCGACGGCGTCCTTCGCGTACGCGTTGCCGGTAGCTGAGCGGCAGGAAGGTTTGCGGGTCGACGACCGCCACAACGTGGTTTTCGATGGGGTACACGCGTTCCACGATACGTCCGGTGCGGGCGCCGCCGCGAATCACCAGTAATCGCCGGCCATCGATTTCCTCCCATTCCGTTTCCATCCAAGCCGTGCCGACCGACAGGACGCCCCATTGCAGGCGATATTCAAATGATTCGCCGACTGGAAACCAGAGTTCGACGTCATCGACCGCGCGCTCCCTGGCGATGTCCGCGGTTGCCTTGGCCGCTCCTTCGCTCCCGTTACCGGCGTTTATAATGTCGGGCCATCCAAGCCAAACACACAGCATAAGCGTCGGCCACAGCATCTTTCCCAAAGCGACCAAGTTTCGTATTGGCGACATTATCCCACCTCGTCACGCAATTCGTCCGTCTTATCGGTTTTTTCCCAGGTAAACACATCCGTTTCACGGTTCCGCCCGAAATGGCCATAGGCCGATGTAGCCTCGAAAATGGGGCGGATAAGGTTAAGCTGAGCAATGATTTCCGCGGGTTTCAATCCGAACACCGTGCGTACGGCCTTATCAAGTTTCGCCGTCGATACGGTGCCGGTCCCGAATGTATCGACGTCGACGGAAATGGGTTCGGGATATCCGATGGCATACGACAACGCAACTTCGCAACGGGTTGCCAGTTTGGCGGCAACGATGTTCTTGGCCACGTAGCGCGCCATATATGCCGCACTGCGATCGACTTTGGAAGGATCCTTGCCGGAAAAGGCGCCACCGCCATGCCGGCCCATACCGCCATAGGTATCGGCGATGATTTTGCGGCCGGTAAGCCCGGTATCCCCATGGGGTCCGCCAACCACGAATCGACCGGTGGGATTGATGAGGAACCGCGTTTTGGCGTCGATCCAGCGTGCGGGTATTTTTTTCTTGATGATATCTTCGATCAATGCCTCGCGAATCTTTTTCATGCTTGCGTCCGGGGCGTGTTGCGTCGAGATTACCACGGTACCGATACGGCGTGGCCGACCGTTTTCATACTCGACACTGACCTGTGATTTTCCGTCGGGCCGCAGAAATTTCATCCGTCCGGTCTCGCGCTGGCGTGTGAGTTCCTTCGTGAGACGGTGCGCCAGCGCGATGGGCAACGGCATCAGATCTGGTGTTTCGTTACAGGCGTAACCGAACATCATGCCCTGGTCTCCGGCGCCCTGTTCCTTGTAAAGCCCTTCGCCAACGTTGACACCGCGTGCGATATCCGGCGATTGACGGTTCAGGGAAATCATGACAGCACAACTATCGGCCGAAAAACCCAGATTTGCATCGTTGTATCCCAAACGTCGAATTTTATCGCGCACGATATCGGCGACCGGCAACATGGCGTTACTGGTGATTTCGCCGGCAATTACGGCCAGCCCGGTTGCCACCAGCGTTTCACAGGCCACCCGGGAATGGGGGTCCGCCGCCAGGTAAGCGTCCAGAATAGCGTCCGATATACCGTCCGCCACTTTGTCAGGGTGTCCGCCGGTCACGGATTCAGAGGTAAATACTTGGCTTTTCAACATTGCGTTACGACTCCTTTAGCTGTTTTATTAGTTGTTACCCGATCAATTCATAGACATCGGGAACCCGCTGTTTCAACCATTCGCGGCAATTTTGCTGAACATCTTTTCCCGACCGGCTTTTGAGCGCTTCGTCGGCAAGCGCACGCGCTTCGGTCATACTGATCGAGCGCACCACGGTCTTAACCAACGGTATTGATGAAGCAACCATACTCAGGTCGGTTATGCCCAATCCGATCAAGAGCGGAGCCATCACGGGATCGCCCGCCATTTCGCCGCATATCCCGACGGGAACACCGTTGGCGGCGGCGGCATCGACGGTGATTTTTATCAGGCGTAAAATGGCTGGATGTGCCGGTTGGAAAAGGTACGACACGAGATCGTTACCGCGATCGGCGGCCATTGCATACTGGATCAGGTCATTGGATCCGATACTCATGAACGCCACATGGGGCGCGATGGCGTCGGCGCAAACGGCGGCAGCGGGCGTTTCGATCATGACACCCACCGCCGGCACGGCAAGGCCTGCGTTTTCGCATACGCCGCGCAACAGCTCGTTGGCCCGCAGCAACTCGTCAACATCGCTGACCATGGGGTACATTATCTTGAGATTGCCATAGACGGCAACCGTGGCAATGGCCCGCAATTGAATTTTGAACGCATCGGTTTCGGTCAGGCAAAAGCGGAGACCGCGGCATCCAAGAAACGGGTTGTTCTCTCTGGCGATAGGGGTATCGGGCAACATTTTGTCACCGCCCAAGTCCAGGGTCCGCACGATAACAGGGCTATGCCCCATACGTTCCACGACGGCGCGGTAGACATCGATTTGCGATTGTTCGCCGGCATAGCGTCCATCCCTGAGAAAGATATTTTCGGACCGGAACAATCCGATCCCGTCGCCGCCGTATTTGATTACGTCATCGATATCCGCGGGGGCGTCGATATTCGCGCGCAATGAGACCATGACATTATCCGTCATGGCGGCAGGCATTCCCCGGACACGATTCACGATATCAACCCGCAACCGGTGGCGCCGGTCCATCAGGGCATCGTAAGTTTTGATCCGTTCGGCCGTGGGCCGGATAAACACTATCCCGTTGTTGCCGTCGATCAACAAGGTTTCGCCGGGTACGACGCGGCAGGTAATATCATGCAATGCGACCACGGCCGGAATTTCCAGGGCGCGGGCCATGATCGCGGAATGCGAAACAGGACTGCCGAAATCGCATGCCAATCCGCCCGCTAGTTCGTGACGCAAGAGAGCCGTATCCGAGGGTGCCAGACTGTCGGCCACGATAATACTACCCGGGGGTATGATGGCCATTGATGCGCTCCGCCGGCCGCCAAGATAACGCAGCAGACGTCGGGCGATATCCTTGACATCCACCTTGCGTTCGCGCAAATAGTCATCGTGAACACGGGACAGCGCGTCGATATACCTGTCGGACACCATCCAGACCGCATACTCGGCATTGTGTAAGCGCTCACGAATTTCTTCCCGGATTTCTTCAAGGAAGACATCATCGTCCAGGACCATGAGATGAACATCGAGAATCCCTGCATCGTGCGACCCGATATGTTCCCGTACATTTCGCTGAATGGTTTGGATTTGTTCGCGTGTTGCATCAACGGCGGCCGCAAAACGCGCAAGTTCTTCAGGCACCGCATCCGGCTGTAGCGAGCGGGAAACGACGGGTTCCTCATCGGTTTTCATTAGAAACACCGTGCCGAAAGCGACTCCGGGCGAGACGCTCATGCCCTGCACCATGATTTCAGCGGTTTCCCTCCGTGCGACATGCGTCATGCTTGATAACTTTCGCTGAACTGCTCCTTGAACAACCGTTCCAGACTGTCGAGAACATTTTTTGCCTGGCGGCCCCGGGCGGTAACGCGCAATACCGAACCGCATTCGGCCTGCAAGGTCATCAACCCCATAATGCTTTTGCCGGAAACGACATTGCCGTCGCGCTCGACCTTGACATCGGCATCGAAGCTGGATGCCGTCTTGACGAACAGCGCGGCCGGCCGCGCATGCAGGCCCAGCGAATTACTGACCTTCATTTCGCGAACCAGAGCTTTCGATCCGTCGTCCCGGTCAGATGTGCGATCCGCGGTTTTCACGTGCCGGTCGCCCTCCCGTGCATCACATCCATCAACTTCAAGTCCAATTCCTTGGCCGCATCGTGCCCCAATTGTTTCAGTTTGAAATCCAGCGCAGCGGCTTCAACGATATTGGCCATATCGCGACCGGGCGCGACAGGCAAAACCATTGAAGGTATATTGAGTCCCAGCACATTTCGCGTGCGGTAGCCGCCATCAATTTCCCAACTGCGATCTTCAGTGCGTTCAAGGCGTTTGAATCCGACAATCAGTTCCAACTCCTTTTCGGCGCGTACCGACGAGATACCGTAAAGACTGGGGACATGAATAATTCCCACGCCGCGGATTTCCATGTGATAGCGGGTGACCCCGACTGGGGAACCGACGATTTTACCGGCGCTGTCCTTCATAAACGTCGTGACATCGTCCGCCACGAGGCTGAACCCTTTTTTTACAAGCGCCAACGCCGTTTCGCTTTTACCGACGCCGGGATCGCCTTCCAACAAGACGCCGAGACCCATTATATCGACCATGGTCCCCTGCATATTGATGCGTGGCGCCATCAGGTTTTCCAGCACGATGGTCGCGGCATTGATAAAATGCTTGGTGATCAAGCGGCTGCGCAGGATTGGTACGCCGAATTCGTCTCCCAACCGCGCCACCGCCGGCGCAATACGTCGGTTACGCGTGAACACCAGACAGGGTATCCGTTTACGCATGACCGCCCGAATCCGCTGTATCCGTGCCTCGCTGTCCAGCGACGCAAGATAGGCGTTCTCGGCATGGCCTATGATCTGGACGCGATGCTGGGCAAAATAACGGAAAAAATCGGTTAAGGCAAGACCAACCCGGTTCACGGCGGCCTCGGTGATGGGGCGGTCCAGCCCGGCAGTTCCCGAGACCGGTTCGATCCCCAACCGGTCGCAGCCTGACTCCACGAACCTAGCCACGGTTACCGGAACTTGCTTTATGTCGGCGGCGTTAGACATTATTCGGTTTCATCCGGGATTTCTTGATCGCCCTGAATCTGTTGTTCCACTTCCGGCAGCGTTGGCCGGTTACGGTGTTGGTGTTGTATTTTCTGCCGTAATCTCCGAATTTGTCGCTCGACTTTTTCAAATGCGGCGTCGATCGAAGCATACATCTCGTCCGTTGTTTCCTTTGCTTCGACGCGCAAATGAGCTCCCTGAACCAGGACCTCGGCAAGATGCCGGAATTTCTGGACATCCATGATTACATGAATGTTTTCCAGCCGCGGGAAATCGCGGTCCAGTTGCAACGCCTTGTTTTCGGCATAACTTTTCATTATATCCGATATTTCGATATGCCGTCCGGTAATTTCTATCGCCATGCTGCCTCCCTTATGGTACTTACGTAAATTTTCTACAGGGTAAACTCCGACCCTAGATACAGTTCCCGACTCATCGCGTCATTGGCGAGGAACCCGCTGGTTCCTTCGCGCAAAACCTTACCGTCAAACATCAAGTAGGCTCGATCGACGACGGACAACGTTTCGCGCACGTTATGATCCGTAATCAATACTCCCAACCCGCGATCGCGCAAGCGCCGGATAATGCGTTGTACATCGATCACGGCCAGCGGATCGACACCGCTGAACGGTTCATCGAGCATGATCAACAACGGTTGACGCACCAGCGCACGCGTAATTTCCAAACGGCGCCGTTCACCGCCGCTCAATGTATAAGCCCGTTGCCCGGCGAGATCGGCAATATCCAGTTCTTCCAGCAAATCGTTTTGCCGACGCCGCCGTTCAGCGGCGGAAAGCGGCATGGTTTCCAGAATTGCCATGATGTTTTCCGCCACGGTAAGTTTACGGAACACCGACGGTTCCTGCGACAGATAGCCCATACCCATGCGAGCGCGACGATACATGGGCTCCGAGGTGATATCTTTTTCGCGGAAAACAACGCTGCCGCCATTGGCCTTGATCAGACCGACAATCATGTAGAACGTCGTCGTCTTCCCGGCGCCGTTCGGCCCCAGCAGCCCCACGATTTCACCTGCATTGACGTTGATATTTACACCGTCAACAACAATCGCGCGCCGGTACCGTTTACGCAGCCCTTCGGCTCGCATCAGCGGCTGATGGTTTCCCGATTCGCTCATATATCCCCTCCGGTTGGTGGTCAGGGACCTTTCGTTTGAGGTGAAATAATCAATGTTCCCGGTCTGACCTCGATTCGGTCCTCATCGCGCCAAAACGTAATGGTATCGCCTTTGAGCAGGTCGTTACCCCGCTGGACCTCGGCCGATCCCGTCAGCACCATGGTGCCCGCCGTGATATCGTATACCGCCGAATCGGAACGTGTCATCCGGTTTTCCTGCATAATCTTGACGTTCCCGTCTGCTTCAAGTCGGACGGGTTGTTCGTCTTCGTCGAAGACGACGGTGAGCAAATCGGACTGTATCTGAAGAGTATCGTCCCTGACCACCACATCCCCTTCGAAAACCGCCAGCCGTTTACGGTTATCGAAATCCAGTCGTTGCGATGTAATCACCGTCGTTCCGGTCGACGACAGCGGCATGGTCGATGCGCTTGCGGTTACCATCCGGGGCACGGTAAAGACGGCCAGTATCAGCGACAGAAAAAACCAGAGTTTCCGCCGCGGACTCCGTCCTTCGACCGGCGTTTCCACACGGTTGTTAAACAATTTACTGTTCACGCCGATACAATCCTTCGCTATTGGTTATGGTGACCGTGACATTGGATTCTATCACGCCTTTATCTTCTTTCAACATCCACCGGAACCCGGTTCCGGTGATTAGCAAACCGGGTGTTTCTATTTTTACATCGCCGTCAGACGTCACCATGTCGCGCCGCCGCAAAAGCCTACAGTACGGCGCAGCAATGTGCATATTATGCCCGTCCTTGGGGAATGTGTCAAGCTGAAGATCATGGATGTCGGCATCGCCGTTTTCGTAAACAATCGCTCGCGACCCGCGTATATGGTTTTTCAGGATTCCTTCCGGGGTGTACTCCGGCACGGAAAAATCTATAATGACCTGTCCGGCGATTCCCGCCAATGCCAGCATCAGAAAAAGCGCCGGCATGCCGATCCTTTGTCGCGTACGCCCATTCATGATCATGCATCGTTTTCCTGTCCGGCAGCGCCATGCCGGGCGATACCGTCGATTGCGGTCAGTTGCCGCCACAACGGCGCCATCCGTCGTATTGCGATGGAATTCGCGCTATCGCAAAGGGCTTTCCGCGGATCGAAGGCCACTTCCATGAACATTGCATCGCAACCGGCGCCGGCAGCGGCACGGGCAAGGGTTGGAATGTAACCGGCATCGCCAGCGGAACAACCGTGACCGGCGGCGGGGCGCTGGACGCTGTGCGTTGCGTCGAAAACGACCGGATATCCTGTTTCCCTCATCGTTTTCAATCCCCGCATATCGACCACGAGATTGTGATAACCGAAACAACTGCCTCGTTCAGTGAGTAAAACATTGTGGTTTCCCGCGCTTTCGATCTTGGCAATGACATGGCGCATATCTTCCGGCGCCATGAACTGGCCTTTTTTGATATTCACCGGCAATCCCGTGCGCGCTGCCGCAATCACCAAGTCGGTCTGGCGGCAGAGGAAGGCTGGAATCTGGATGGCGTCGGCCACGCCGGCCACTTGATCGATCTGGCTGATATCATGTACATCGGTCAGCACAGCGCACCCGATACGTTGCTTGATTTCATTCAGGATCGCCAGTCCGGCGTCAATACCGGGACCCCGGAACGAAGCGAATCCGGTGCGATTGGCTTTATCGTACGATGCCTTGAAAACGAACGGGATACCGGCATGTCGGGTCCATGCAGTCAGACGGCGTGCCAAGCGCAGGCATCGGTCACGGTTTTCGATGACGCATGGACCGGCGATCAACGCCAGCGGATTTCCGGCGCCGATCGTCATCCGCCCGATACGAACGGCACGTGGTTCACGGTTCATGTATTAGGGTTCCTGAATATTATATTTGTGTGCTTTACGCAACGCCGCCTCGGCAACGGGAATGTCTTCCGGCGTATCGACCGCCACACCGGTATCGGCGCCGACAACAACCTGGATACGGGCGCCGATGTTCAGGGCGCGTAATTGCTCTAGTTTTTCGATTTGTTCAATGGCGCATGGTGGTTGCGCAACGAAACGATACAGGAAGTCAGCCCGGTAGGCATACAAGCCCAAGTGCCGGAAATGACTTCCCGGCACCGGTTGTCGCGGTGTATCACGAATGAACGGTATGGGCGCCCGTGAAAAGTAGAGTGCGCGGCCTTCGGCATCGCATACGACCTTAACGACGGCTGGATTATCCAGTTCTACAATTTGGGTGATAGGCACGGCAGCCGTGGCCATAGGGATATCGCTTTCGGAGATCATCAATTCGACGATTCGGTCGATCAAGCCCGGATCAATCAGCGGTTCGTCGCCCTGGATATTGACGATAATATCGGCGTTGCGATGCGAGACCGCTTCGGCAATGCGGTCGGTACCGGACGGATGATCGGAACGGGTCATGACAGCTTCGGCGCCGGTGCAAGCGGTTATCACGTTGCGGATTCGTTCATCATCGGTCGCCACGATCAGTGCATCAAGGCAGCGTGCCTGTGCGGCGCGTTCGACGACCCATTGCACCAGCGGTTTCCCCAGCAGCGGCTGCAAACTTTTGCCGGGCAACCGCGTTGATCCCCAACGGGCCGGTATGACGCCTATAATCTTCATATCACGTTTGTCCCCCGACCGGCAATACTGTCGGCCAATTCCGCCGGCGAACAAACCGCCGTCCCCAGTTTTCCGACGACAATACCGGCGGCATGATTCCCGATTTCGGCAGCCTCCACATCGGTGGCCCCCGCCGCCAGCGCCAACAGGCAAGCGGCGACGACGGTATCGCCCGCCCCGCTGACATCGAATACTTCGCGGGCTCGCGTAGGAATCAATTGTCGCGGACCTTCGCGCGGAGCCAGGTAAATGCCCTGCGAGCCGAGTGTCATAATCAACAAACGCGGCGCCCATTTTTCCATAAGACAGTCGGCCACCCGATCGAGACACTCGGCGGTCGGTTCCTCTGCCGGGCGAGTGCCGTCATGGCATCCGGCCGCACTGAGGGCTTCGCGCCAGTTCGGTGTTGCCAGCGTGATTCCCTTAAGACACAGTTCATGGTTGTCTCTGGGATCGAATCCGACGGGAACAGGTTTTGGCCGGATTTCAAGCAATACCGTGTCGACCACGTCCTGGGTCAATGTTCCCTTGCCGTAATCCTCCAGAATCACGCCATCGGCGCAGCGTACCCGGTCGCGGATTCCGTCAAGAAAACGTCGGGTTTCCTCGGGATCGAGCGCCAGCGACTCGTCACGGTCAACGCGTACGACCTGTTGCCGGTCGGCCATGATACGTGTTTTTACGATAGTCGACAAACGGTCCCGACGCAAGACGCCGCTGTCGTCGATTTTCAAGCGCTGCAGCAATTCCGCCAGCCTGGCGCCATCGGCATCATCACCGCTTATACCGGCAACATCGACGCGCGCGCCCAGCGCGGCAACATTGGCCGCCACGTTGGCGGCGCCGCCCGGCACGCAGGTTTCGCGAAGCACTCGCACCACCGGAACCGGTGCTTCGGGAGAAATACGGTCGGCGGAACCGTATAAGTAGCGATCCAGCATGAGGTCGCCCACCACGACCAGGCGCAGATCGGTAAACGATGCCAACAATTCCTTTGCCCTTGATACGCTCAACATGATATTCAAAACCTATCGATTGATTTCAGCGAATTCGTTCCTTTACATCCGGTCCCGGATGTTCCCCAGCGACACAGTATCCCAACTGAATCAACGATGATTCCCCGGATACCAGCCATTCTTGTTGTAACCCCGTCAGAACACGTCCGTCGGCGCGTTGTATGCGATCTGCCGACATATCGAAATACCGCCATGACCGGTCCGGAACCTGCAACGGCAGTGACAGCAAACGCATATTTTGCGCCGCCGTAACCATACGATTATCGGCATCGCGCCATTCGATGGATACCTGTTCCAATTCCACCCTTGCGGCGTTGCCGAAAAGACGCACCAACCAAGCCGCCAGGGCGCCGGCATCTTCGACATCGGTCAGCTTCGCCCATTGCGACGGCTGCGGCCGGTCATCGTCATCAGAGTACAAGGTCACTTGCGCGCCGCGAACCGTAATCGACGCACCCCGCCGAAGTCGCAGGCCAAGACGAAGTTCTTCAAGACGCAAGATTTGGCGCTCACCGTCCGCTGACGCGATTGGCGTGTTATTTTCCGAAAGTGTCACCCCGGCAAGCACCAGATCGTATGGCCATCCGATTCCGCTGGAATTTACTGTCGCCATCAGGCCGGTGCGCCGCTGCAACCGATTCTCGATCAATTGCCGCGCGCCATCGGTACGCGCCGCCAGAATACCGAACAAGGCCAGCAGCGCCAGCGCCAACAGCCACCAAAACAGACCCGCGGAACGCCGGCGCTCAATCCCCATGGCCGACCGGCAGATGTGTACCGGACGGCGTTTTGCATGCATCGTTTTATCAGGCATTAGGTTCTCCGCCCAAAAATCGCGCTGCCGACACGAATCCAATTTGCGCCTTCTTCGATGGCTATCTCGAAATCGTGTGACATTCCCATTGATAGTCCGAGGTTGGTTACACCAACCGCATCACGACATGATTGCCGCAAATCGAACAAATGCCGGAAGAACGGTCTGGCATCATCCGGGTTGCGCACGGCGGGTGGTATTGTCATCAGGCCGCAAAAATTCAGGTTGCGGCAACTGGCGGCGGCCGCCGCCAGTTCGTTAAGATCGTCGGGTGTCACGCCGAACTTGGATGCTTCGCCGGATACATTCACCTGAAGACATATATCCAGGCAACGTCCATGTTCGCCTGCCGCGGCATCAAGCGCCTGCAACAGCGGCAGGGAATCGACGGCGTGCACCATGTCAAAGAGGGCCGCCGCCGGGCGCGCCTTGTTGCGTTGTAAATGCCCGATAAAATGCCAGGCTACCCCTGACGGACAGTGCTCTATTTTCTGAGCGGCCTCCTGGACACGACTCTCGCCAAAAACGGTTAAGCCGGCGGCAGCGATCGCCTCGCCTATCTGCTCCGGCGACCGTGTTTTCGACACGGCAACCAGGCGTACATCATCGGGAGAACGTCCAGCCCTTTCACACGCTTGGCGGATACGTTGCCGTAACGCGTCCACATTATTGGCGATTTCCGTCGTCATCATTACTTCCCGCATACAGATGTTTCAGCCAACCGATTGTCGGCCGGCCATGGCCCGCCCCAGTGTAACCGGATCGGAATACGCCAGACCGCTGCCAGCCGGTAATCCGTGAGCCAACCGTGTTACGTTCACGTTTCGCAACGGACGCAGCCGTTCCGCGATCAACGCCGCCGTGGCGTCGCTCTCCACATCGGTATTCAATGCCAGCACCACTTCCGTCACTGAATCCCGTGCCAGTCTGCGTACCAGATGATCAAGCCTGAGATCAGCCGGACCGTCGCCTTGTACCGCCGACAATTTCCCCAAAAGGGCATGATAACGCCCCTTGAATCCGCCGGACCGTTCAAGGATCAGAATATCTTCCGGCGATTCCACGACGCAAATGATGTGATCGTCGCGTTCCGGCGCAACACATAAGCGGCAGGGATTACGGTCGGGAGTCGTCACAGCGCCACACCGTTCACAACAGCGCAGCCCGTCGGCGGCCCGATCCAGGGCTTCGCGCAAATCCCGCAGCAAGGTATCGGGTTGCGCCAATAACCGGTACGCCATTCGTTCCGCCGTCCGCATCCCGATGCCGGGCAAACGGTTAAGACAGCCGACCATGTTTTCAAAATAACCGGAAGCATCCATAACGGTGACTTTACATTCCAGGCAAATTAAAACCTTCAGTAACTTTGGCCATTTCTGTCGATGCCATGTCGCGAACATCGTTCAGCGCGCCGTTGACGGCTGCCAGAACCATATCCTCCAGCATGCCGACATCCCGCGGGTCAACCGCATCGGGATCGATGGTAATTGCACGAATCGATCCGTCACCGGAGGCCGTCACCTTCACCATGCCGCCGCCACTGGAAAAATCGACGGTTTTTCCGGCCAATTCGCTTTGCACTTTTTCCATGTTTTTCTGCGCGGCCGCCGCTTGTTTCATCAATTTCATTACGTTCATCGTATATTCCTTCCCCTGAATCAATCCCTGACTTCAATGATGGTTCCCTGAAAAGCTTCCAGTGTGTTGCGCACCAGCGGTTCATCCTGCCATTTCGACAATGCGGCCGGCGACCGTGGCGACAGTGGTGGCGCCGCGGGCAATGATTGTTGTGGCGAATCGTCGGCCGCGGTCGCCGGCATCGAATCCGTTGGAGAACCGTTGGCCGGCGAATTCGTGGCGGGACGCGCCCCCATGGCGGCGCGTTCTTGCTCCGTCATCAATCGGAAACTCAGCGACGGCGCGCTTCCCAAATGCTGGTTCAGCGTGCGTTGCAACGCACGCTGGGTACGAGTGTTTTCCAAGCGGTGCAAATCGTCGGCAAATTCGGGGTCCAGTCCGATCGTCAGTTTACCGTCTTCAAAGGCAACGGGCCGGGTATCCAGAAGCGCGCTTTTAGCCATGGGCGCCATGGCGGCCGCGCGTTCCGTAATTTCGTGCCAGTGGTCCGTCAGTTGCCGGCATGTATCGGCTGCGCAGTCCGTGACGTCATCCGTTTTTTTTTTCGATGCCGGTTCCGGCACGGCAGCGGGTGCGGGTGCTCCGGTGCGTAACGGCTGTGTTTCGGTTGCCGGTGTCGATATCGGCGTCGTCATTTGTGTTGCGGATGGCTGCCAAGTCGCGCCGGTATTGTGCGGCGGCGGTACGCCCATCGCATCGAGACGCTCGATGATTTGGTCAATTGAAACAGTGACAGCCGCCCGGGCGCACCGTATCAGCGTTGTTTCCAGCAGGGTTCGCCGCGAAAGAGCATAGCGTAAACGCGGTTCCGATTCGACAAGCAGATCTGTGATTCGCAGCAACCGTTCGGGATCGCTGCGTTTTGCCTGATCGCGCAAGACATCGATTTGGTCATCGAGCAGATCGCCGGCGTCGAACCCATCCGGAGCGTAGCGCATCACCAGTACGTTCCGGAAATGTTCGAGCATCTCAATCAGCAGCCGCTGCATATCCTTCCCGTTCGTATCGAGCTGATGGACGGTCTCGATAATATGCCTTACATCGCCGTCGAAAACCGCGCCGGCCAGCGTTTGCAGTGTTCGTCGCGATACCAGCCCGAAAACGGACAGAACGTCGCCCTCTTCGATGGCGTCACCCTTGAATGCGCGCAACTGATCCAGCGACGATACCGCGTCGCGTAAACTCCCTTCGGCGGCGCGCGCCACGGCCGCCAGCGCTTCGTCGCTGGCGGAAATCGTTTCGGCGCCGGCGATTGTCCGCAGGCGTTCGACAATATCCGCAACCGATATACGGCGCAAGTCGAAGCGCTGGCAGCGCGAGAGAATGGTCGGTAGAATTTTCTGCGGTTCAGTCGTAGCGAAGATGAATTTTACATGCGGCGGCGGTTCCTCCAGTGTTTTAAGCAACGCATTGAACGCGGCCGCGCTTAGCATGTGAACTTCGTCGATAATATAAATCTTATAGCGGCCGCGCGCCGGCAGGAACTTGACGTTCTCGCGTAAATCCCGCACCTCTTCAACACGGTTATTGGAAGCGCCGTCAATTTCCAAAACATCCAGATTGCTTCCAGCGGCTATTTCGCGGCAGGAATTACATTTGCCGCACGGCGTCTCGGTCGGTCCGGTCTCGCAGTTTATTGCCTGTGCAAAAATACGCGCCAGCGATGTTTTGCCGATCCCGCGCGGTCCCACGAACAAATACGCATGCGCCAGCCGCCCCGCGCTTATGGCATTGCGCAAGGTACGCGTTACATGTTCCTGGCCTACCACGTCTTCGAAAAGGCGCGGCCGCCATTTGCGGGCTAAAACTTCGTATGTCATATAAAATTCCCAACAAATACAGGTCGTGCACCCTCATTCGACGCCGGTCGGCGCGCGGTATGCCGTTCCGTTCGCTCCAACCAGATAATCCTACAGCGCCCGGATTTCCAGCGTACCGCTGCTACCTTCCGGTCCTGACGGGGTTTCGCCGGCATCCGTTGCATAGGGCCCGGTTTTCAACACGAACGGCACGACCGCAGCCGCGTCGATCCAACGCCTCCTTCGGGAGTTCAGCCCTGCTGGAGCGGATTGCAGGTCATCCCGTTTCGCAACGGGGATCAGAGCACCGCTAACTCTCCGCCTAGCACGACCATCAAACTATACCGCGGAAGCGACCAAAAAACAAGCTTAGAATCCGTATCCTATCCGGAAACTGAATCGTTGCGTACGCGTCGCCGGGTCGTCGCGTTGCAAGGGCCATGCATAATCCAAACGGATCGGGAATCCCGGGAAATCCAACCGCACCCCGATGCCGGCGCCGATCGCGATATCGTCCGGCCGCAACTCATAGGCATCGAGCCATACGTTGCCGGCATCGACGAATCCGGCGAGCCGGAGGCTGTCGACGACCGGCATGGTATACTCCGCGGTCGCCAGGGCGCGGGTACGGCCGCCCTGCGGGCGTCGGCGCAGCGTCGCCCCATCAATGTCACGCACGGCCTTGGGCCCCACATCGCGGTAACGGAACCCGCGGACCGAGCCCTGACCGCCGGCAAAAAGCCGGTCGTACAAGGGCACATCGTCCATCCCGCTATGCGTATCGACGATGTCGATCCGAGTTTGAAATCCGAGCACATGCCGCCACCACAACGGGATGTAAGCCGCAACACGGGTTTCCAGTCCGTAGGTATCGGTATCGCCGCCGACAACGCCGCCGGAATAGTTGCCGCCCAGCCGCATATACCGCCCGCGTGAAGGCAGCAGGAAACTATCGCGTGTATCCCGGCTGACAGCCAGACTCACTGTACTCTTGGTGCGCCGTCCTTCCTCGTCAAAAAAGAAATCCCGTCCATCGGCGCCGGTATAGCGATTGGTATCGGCGACATTTTTCAGATGGTTGTGTTCGAACCGGTAACCAGTTTCCACCCGATACATGCCGCGCAGCGGAAATCCCAAAGTGACGGCGCCGCCGACACGTTCGACATCGAACTCGCTGTATAAGCTTTGCTGAATGTATCCGTCCAGTCCCAGTGAAAGACGGCGGTCAAGAAACCAGGGCTCGACAAAGCTGATGCGGTAATCCCGGGATTCCGACCCGAACTGGGCGCGCAGATTAAGTTTCTGGCCCGCCCCGGTGAATGTCGGCCAGTTAAACAAATCAAAGTTGCTTTGTGATATTTCCGCAAAGCCCATGATCCTGTCGATACTGGAAAAACCGGCGCCAACCATAAGTTCACCGGTTTGTTGCTCTTCGAGTTCAAAAATCACGTCACTGACGCCGGGCGCCCAGTCTTGCGCATAGCTGCGAACCTGCGAGAAAAAACCCGTCTGGCGCAGCCGGTTTTCACTACGGCTGATACGGACTTCATCGAAGCGGTCGCCGGGCGCTACAAGCAGTTCCCGCCGAATTACCTTATCGCGTGTTTTCCAATTGCCGTGAAAATGGATCATGCGGATATCGGTCAATTCCCCCTCTCTCACCCGAAAGCGGATATCGACGACCGGTTCGTCGGGATGCGGCAAAATCTCCGGCATGACGATGGTACCGCGATATCCTTCGGCGGCATAGGCGTGGCGAATCCTTTGTGCCGTGTCGCGGATACGATCCATAGCCGCGGTTTCACCGCTGCGAACGGCGAAGCGTTCCTTCAGTTCATCTGCATCCAACACCTCGACGCCTTCAATGCGAAGGTCGCCCAGTGTATAGCGCCGGCCTTCCGTTATGGCAACGACGGCGCGACGCCGGCCCGGAGCCACGTCCCTCGATGTAATCGGGCCCACCCTCGCATCGAGATAACCGGCATCAAGATAACGATCGCGCACTAGATCGGTGGCCATATCCAGCGATTCGGGATCGTAGGTTTGTCTGCGAAACCAATTGATCGGGTTCCACCGCCGCGGCATACGCATGACGCGACGCAGTTCGTAGTCGGAGAAAACTGTATTGCCGCTGAATACAACGTTTTGCAGGCGGGTCCGCTGGTTTTCCTTGACCGACAGGCGCACGACGCCACGGGCGGGATCATCAGGATACGGCAAGATCTGCGCTGTTACCTCGGCATCCGGATACCGTGCGTCGATCAACTTCAAGCGCACACGCACTGCCGCCGCGGCCGCATCGACCTCGGATACGGTGTCGCCGACCCGTAAACCGGACCATTCACGTAAATCGGAAACGCTGACGTCTCGTGCTCCGGAAATTTTCACCGGTTCCGCTAGTTGAATTTTTGCTTCCAGGACATAAACCAGACGGATATCGTTATCCTGCAACGGTTGCGCTTCGGCGCGAACATCGGCAAACCGTCCGGTTTCCAGCAGGGCGCGCACATCCCGGTTCACCATTTCCCGATGTTTTTCCAAGTCCATCCCGGGCCGGACACGGATACGCGTCATCACGTAATCGGAATCAACCTGCGTATCGCCCGTGACACGGATCGCGACGTCGCGTATGGTCGTGGCGCCCATCGCCGGCAGCGCCAGCATCAACAGCGCCAGTATTTGTCCCGCAAGACGCAGGGCCGTTCGTTGCGCGCGCTGACGGGAACTGCTGCGCGGCCGTCCCGTTATGGGACGAACGTCTGCATGGTTTGCGCGTATGGCGCGCGCCCGGATCATAATGCCTCCGTCAAGGCTTCGCCTTCCATCACAGCATCAACTCCGTGTTCACGATTGGTGAACCGGGTAATCTCTTCGGTGAAATTAAGTCTGATATTTGCATTCACGGGACCGTTACGATGTTTCGCGACATCGACAATCGCCAGGGTGGTATCTTCGCTGTCTTCGTCATCCGGATACCTGCATGGACGGCGCAACAACATCACGACATCGGCATCCTGCTCGATGGATCCGGATTCCCGCAAATCCGATAGTTTGGGTTTACCGTGTTTATCGCGGGTTTCGGGCGATCTGTTCAATTGGCTGAGAACCAGAACCGGCACATGCAGTTCCTTGGCCATGGCCTTGAGCGAACCGGAAATGTACGATATTTCCCTTTCGCGTCCCAGGCGTCGGTATTCCTGTGCGTTAAGCAGTTGCAAGTAGTCGATAACAATCAACTCTATCCCGTGTTTCTTGCGTAACCGCCGTGCACGGGCACGCAGCTCGACCACATCGAGTCCCGGTGTATCGTCGAGATAAATCGGCGCTTTGGAGAGGAGATCCGCGGACTGCATCAACTTACCGTGATCCTTGGTTGAGATATAACCGCCGGTGATTTTATGCATCGAGATCTCGGCATGGCTGCAGACCATGCGCAACACGAGTTCCTCTGACGACATTTCCAAGCTGAAGACAGCCACCGGCCGAGCTTTATGGTCAGGATCGTCGTATCCGCGCGCGATGTTTTCCGCGATATTCATCGCCAACGATGTTTTGCCCATTGATGGCCGCGCGGCAAGCACGAGGATGTTCGACGGCCGAATGCCCATGAGAACGCGGTCAATATCGCGAAACCCGCTGGCCAGACCGGCCAGACCGCGTTTGGCAAGAAACATCTGTTCGACATGGTCCATGGCCGACTTGACGGCTTCGGGCCATGGCATCATCGCGTGATGCTGATTTTCGCTCAGATCGTAAAAACTCTGTTCAATCCGTTCAAGCACGGCATCGGCCGGATCATCCGCCTCGCAACACATCAATTCGGCCTCGCGGGCGCGCTCGATAATACGCCGCAACAGGTGTCGTTGCCTTACGGTCTCGATATAAAACTCGGCATGGGCCGCCGTTGGTGTCTGGTCTACCAGCCGGTCAAGCGCCGCATGGCCGCCGACGGATTCCAGCCGGCCGGCGCTTTGCAAGGCGTCGGAAACCGTCAAGAGGTCAACCGGACGGCCCCGTGAATTGAGTTCGCAGATGGTCGAGAAGACGATCCGATGCGCGGGTACGTAAAAAGATTCCTCTGTCAAATGCCGTTCCAGGCACAAATCCAGGATCTTGCCGGCATCCAGCATGATCGATCCCAAAACCCCTTTTTCGGATTCCTCACTGAACGGCGGACCACGTCGTGTATCGGTTGCGGTAGCCGCGGAATGCGGACGCGGTTCGGGCATAACCACTATTCCTCAACGATCCAGATTTTTATGACCGCCGCAACCGATGATGGCGGTATAATCACTTTCACATCGTAGACACCCAGTTCCCGGATCGGTGCTGGCAGGTCAATCCATTTTTTATCGATCGCATGCCCGTTACGCGCCAGTTCGTCGGCGATATCGGATGCCGTTACCGATCCATACAACTGTTCGTTCTCCCCGACCTTGACCGGGATCGTATACGAGTCCTTCGCCAAGGTTTCCGCCAATGCGTTTGCCTCTTTTTCCCTGGCGACACCCTCGCGTTGCCGCTGTTCCCGCAGGCGCGCCAAGCGTCGGCGCATACCGGTCGTTACCGGCGCCGCCAAACGTTGCGGGAAGAGACAATTGCGGGCGTATCCTTCAGCGACCTTAACCACGTCGCCTTCCGCCCCCAAATCAGCCACGTTATCCATCAACAATACTTCAACAGCCATCGGTGTTTCTCCCTGATCGCGTCAGCGCAACAATCCCATTACACGAGCACGCCGGATAGCACGGGCCAAACGCCGCTGTTGCAGCGCATTGGCGCCGGTCAGCCGCGCGGGCATGATTTTACCGTATTCCGTCATACAACGACGTAAAAGATCGAAATCTTGATAATCGATTTCTCTTACGCCTTCCAGCACCCTTGCCCGTTTACGTTCGGTCTTCTTCGGGCGCAATTTTTTTTTGTCCTGCATACGACTTCTTTTCATCAGTCTCCTTCGAGCATTCGTTCATTAATTCAAAAAGGCAGATTGTCGTCATCGGCCGTTACATCGCCGGCATAGTCCCGGGCCGGCGGCGGTGGCGGCGGCGAATCAGCGGAATCGGCTGCCGGGTTCGGGGCCGGATCCATTCGCGGCGGCGGGGTATCGGCCCGTGACGGTGCAGCGGCGGCATCGGCCGGGCCATCGCTGTATTCGCCACGGCGCGGCGCACCAAGAAACTGGGTTCGTTCCGCTCGCACACGCATCTTGGTGAACTTTTGGCCGTCCTTCTCCCATTGATCCATTTGCAGACGTCCCTCGACCAGCAGGGGCGAGCCTTTCGACAGGTATTGACAGCATGTTTCGGCCTGGCGTTCCCAAACCACCACGTCCACGAAACACGTTTCCTCCCTGTCTTCACCGGAAGGTGTACGGGAACGACGGTTGACCGCCAGTCCCAGATCGGCAACCGCGGTCCCCGAAGGCGTATACCGCAACTCGGGATCCCTTGTCAAATTACCGATCAAGAAAACTTTATTCATTGACGCCATCAGGTATCTCCTCATTCACGGGTTCTGCCACGGCGATCACATCCAGCTCGGCCTCGGTCTTAACCTCATCCGCCGTAGCGGCATTCGATTCAGCAACAGGCGGCCGATACCCATTCGGCAATACGGTAATCTGAATGCGGAACAAGAGATCGACAAACTTGCACCGCTTCTTGAGCGGCGCGATTTTATCCGGCTCCATTGTAAAATACACCTTGCCGTACAGTCCGGAATCGCGTTTTTTCAGTGTCCGGGCAAATACACGCCGTCCCAGCATCATCTGGTCCAGAACGGCGCCGTCCTGTCGTTCCACTTCGGCCTGAAAGGCGTCCTTCGCTTCTTTTACTGTGTCTTCCTTCACCGTTTCGGCAAAGATTATCAACGCTTCATACGTTCTCAATATCCCGTCCTCCTTCTCGGATTCGATTTTTACATTCCAGCCGCCGGTTAATTGCGGCCGACTTTATTATTGCGCGGTCTGTCCGAAATCGAGTGCCGGGGAATCTTCCCCGTGACTCTCTTCCGTCGCAACAACGACCCCGTTAAACCGGTTCATCGCCGCCGCCAATCCTTCCTTGAGCAGGCAGCCAACCGCCTGCGTAGCCGCATCCAGCGCCTTCTGAAAACACGCGTTTTCCCGACAGGAAAACGGCGTTAACACATGGCGCACAACGTCACCGCCATCCCGGTCGCGACCGACCCCGATACGCAACCTCGGAAAGGCATCCGATCCCAACTGCTCGATAATCGAGCGCAACCCCTTATGCCCTCCGCTGCCGCCGCCGCCGCGTAATCGCATCGTTCCCAGCGGGCGGTCAATATCATCCACCACAACCAGCATCCGCTCAATCGGCAACCGGTAATACCGCACCCATGAGGCGACGGCATAACCGCTGCGATTCATATACGTCAACGGCTGCATCAGGCAGACATTGATGCCTTCGATCCTGGCGCTTACCGCCGCCGCACGGAACCAAAGGCGTTTGCGCAAACGACAACCGGCTGTCGCCGCCAGACGGTCCACCACATCAAATCCCGCATTATGCGGCGTTCCCGCATATTTCGGGCCGGGATTACCCAGGCCGGCAACCAGAAATTCAGTTGACGCCATAACGCCGGATCGGTGATGATCGATTCACATGCCGCATAACTCACGGCGGATCATCCCTTCCTTGCTTCCTCCTCATCTTCCGAGTCCTCGCGTTCCTTGCGGCCCGATATCACTTCGGGCTCTTCCGTGTCGGCTTCCGCCGCCTCTTCCTCTACTTCCTCTTCAGCGCGTGTCGCCGCAACCGTCGCCACCGCGATATCGCCTTCGTCAAGGATCTTCAAGGTATCGGCTATCTTCAAATCGCTGATGTGCAAGCTATCGCCCAGCGCCAGAGCCGACACGTCAACCGTCAAATCTTCGATAATATCGGACGGCAGACACTCGATAGTGACTTCGCGCAGCAACTGTTCAAGTATCCCGCCCTGCCGCGATACACCAACCGGTTCGCCGGTCAGTTCAATAGGAACGGTAATATGCAACTTGCTCGTTAACGACACTTCAACGAAATCGACATGCTGCACCGTGCCTCGCACCGGATGATGCTGCACTTCGCGCAACAAAACCTTACGCGGCTCCTGGCCATCGACCGATAGATTGATCAGCAGACTTTCTCCGGAATGTTTGCCGAGCATCTGTTCGAAATCATGTACATCCAGTTGAATCGGGGTCGACTGTCCTTTTTGGTCGCACAGGACAGCCGGCAAAACACCGTCGCGGCGCAAGCGCCGGGCGGCGGACGTACCGTCCGCTTCACGTTTGGCGGCACTGACATTAATTTCACTAGCCATAAAATTATTTCTCCCAAAGTTACCCTAATACCGCCTGCGCCGCGGCGTCCACCCGCGGTAGACTATCGACGCTTGGCGGCGAGGGTCTTATTGTTTCTCGTTATTAAAAAGGATCGATACCGACTGATCGTTATGAATCCGCAAAATCGCCTCTCCCAATAAGCTGGCCACGGAAAGGACGGTGACATTAATTTCCGGCGGTGCGTGGAACGGCACGCTATCGGTCACCACCAGTTCCCGAATAGGCGCCTTTTTCAAGCGTTCGACGCCAACCTCGGTAATCGAGGCATGGCTGACGACGGCATAAATATCGGCGGCGCCGTGTTTTTTCAGGAAACTTGCCGCCTCGCACAGTGTTCCGGCCGTCGTTGCCAGATCATCGACAATAACCGCTGTACGGTCCGCAACACTACCAACCAGCGTAAAGGCATGCACTTCGCTTGGACCGCGTCGTTCCTTGGCCACCAGCGCCAAACCGGCTTTTAGCATCTGCGAGTAGGCGTGCGCCATCTTCAACCCCCCGGCATCCGGCGATACGATAACCAAATTTTCAAGTTTTTTATCGCGAATATAGCGTACGAAAACCGGCGAAGCGTATAGATGGTCGACCGGAATATCGAAAAAACCCTGAATCTGCTGGGCATGCAAGTCCATGGTCAACAGACGGTTAGCTCCGGCAGCGACCAGTAGATTAGCAACAAGTTTGGCCGTAATCGGGACGCGTGGCTGATCTTTGCGATCCTGTCGGCCGTACCCGTAAAACGGCAATACGGCGGTAATACGCGCAGCCGACGCGCGCCGCATGGCATCAATCATGATAAGCAGTTCCATCAGGTTTTCGTTGGTCGGACTGCATGACGGCTGGACAACGAAAACGTCTTCGCCACGTACCGTTTCCAGAATACGCACGGAAATTTCCCCATCCGGAAACCGGGTAACACGAGATTTACCCATGGGAATCCCCAGGTATTCTACAATTTTCGCCGCCAATGACGGGTTGGCGTTGCCCGAAAAAACTTTCACATTAACGCTCCACCACGCTGGTTGCCCGACTAGGACTCGAACCTAGACTCTGGCCTCCAAAGGGCCGTGTGCTACCATTA
>PWZG01000326.1 GCA_003567575.1 PVC group bacterium
AACCTAATCCGGCTGATTGCAGCCTACCCCATGCCCCATGGAGGTTGATTCCCCTATACACAACGGCCGCAGCGGGCAGCGGGCAATTTTTTGTCTGGCACTATGGCTACGCTATACACAACGGTCGCAGCGGGCGGCGGGCGATGTTTTGTCTGGCACTAAGGCTACGCCATCGGCGGCTTTCAGCCTGAGATTTTCGGTTGCATTCCCCATCGCTCAGTGCTATAAATTCACTTACGAGGTCAAGGGATGTTTTGTGGCGTGCCCCCGAAGACAGGGAAGAGACGGCATTAATGTGTTCGCGAAATCAAAATGTTAATCGAAGCCGTCCATGTCCGACAAATTCTTGCACTCGTCTACGCAAACACTTCACTCATGCGCGGATTGCCGACAACTTGGAGCAGCCCAAGCTGACAGACGTGGTGGATGCGGTCATCACCCTGCGCCGCCCAAAGCCATGAATAGCCAAAGCCAAGCATGGCATACGTTACGAAGTTTCGGAGGCAGAATATTGATGGACGGATTGGGCGGCATTATTTTTGATATGGACGGTACCCTGACGGTCCCGACATTGGATTTCGCCGCGATACGGCGGGAGATCGACGCCGGTCCCGGCGATCTAGTGACTTGGATATCAACGCGCTCCCCTCCCGAACGGGAGCGAGCCTGGGCGGTGATCCGCCGACACGAGGAACATGCCATTCGCGAGATGCGCCTACAGGAGGGCGCCGCGGAACTACTCCAGCGCTGTCGGCGACATGATCTGCGCCTTGGGATAGTGACACGTAACGCGCAACGCAGTGTCGATGCGCTCTGCCGCATGTGCCGGATAGCCTTCGATGTTGTCGTCACACGCGATTTCCCTTTTCTGAAACCTCACCCGGAACCGGTCCGGCACATTGCCCGGGCATGGAATCTGCCGCCATCCGCAACCCTTGTCGTCGGTGATTATCTCTACGACATTCAGAGCGGACGCGCCGCCGGCGCCCGCACTTGCTTCTTCCGAAACCCCGGTCTTGCCGATTTCAGCGCGGAAGCGGATTTCACCGTCGGTTCCATGACAGAGCTGGAAGCGCTACTGTGGGAATAAGGTGTAGATATGGCATCAAAACACGGGCTGTCCGCTATCGCGGAATGATTCCATGGCGTTCCAGCATTCCGTAGCGTAACGTTGCGCTCCGCGGGGGTCCTTGCGGAGTGCGCTCATAGAAATCACAATGTATTTCTGGTGTTCATACAAAAGATAAAAAAAACGGCGCACGGCTGCCGCCTCATGCCGGTTGTCGACCTTGCGGCCGTAACCCTCCCAGAAAGCCGGCTGGGTGACGCCGCAATATTCCGCATAACCGTAGCGATCGTGCGGATCGGCGAGATCGTGGATTTGCGCGACATAGTCTCCCCATTCCCGCAGCGCGCGCCGCTGTCCGGCGGAATCGAGACCGGCGGCACTCAGCGGTTCCCCGTCAAGACAGGGCATGATCAGGTAATCGCGATCAATCTGCCGCCGCGAAAAATCGTACGCTGTGATCTCCGGCACGGGAACGTTGGTTTCGGACCGTAGACGTTGGTGAATGGCCGGTTCCCGGCGCATCATGCGCCGTTTGTAAAACAGTTGCAGCAACGAATCAGAAGGGGCCACCCGCAATACGTACCGTTCGTTATTCCCGTTGTCGATCGCGAACGTTTCCGAGAAACGGCCGGCGCCAAACGGTTTGCACTGCCATCCTCCGACCAGTTTCCGAGAGAGCAGATATTCCGAGAGAGCGGCAGCTTGTTCTGGAGCAACCGTCACGACAATGCGTCGACTCCTTCTTGCGGTGCCGGTGATGTTCCGGCATGGAGCGCCTGCAGCCGGTGGACGGTCTCGTCAACCAGTTCCTGACCGCCTTTCGGCGAGACCAGGTTGCAATACCGGCTTGCGCTGTATCCCTTGCCGCAGGCACCGCGTTCGGTGGCCAGATAGGTGCCTCCGTCAGCGCCGGGAACGCCGGCAAGCTGAACAATGAACGTTTGCGTGAAAGGACTGCGTGCCTGGATACGATGCATGAAATCCATGTACAATTCAAAGCGGTTTGATGCGAACGCGATATCGCCGATCCGCGCCACATGCAATTCCATCGGCAGTTTCGGTTCGCGATCCTGCGTGTCGAACCGTTCCAGAATGCGGCGACACCGCTTCCGGCCGGCCAACAGGATGGAATCATGCATCAGACGCTCGCGCGGCGTACCATCCTGTTTGAAATCCTGCTTCATCAGTCCATCCAATTGTACGCGTTCCGCATCGGCTTCTTCCGGCGTAATCAAGCGTTTGCTGAGATGTACGGTATCCACCCAATGCGTGATGGGAAGTTCAGTCTGAATATCCTGTTTTGCCCATGAAAACACTTCCGTGAAAGCTGCGGCGATGCGCTCCGCAATATCGCGACGCGCGTTGCGCTCGGTGATCGGTTCCTGTTCGGAACCGTATTTGAGTTGGAATCGGCGTGCCTGGGCGTTCTTGTAATGCAGAATCCGGGGCGCCAGATCGCCCCCGGCGGCGCATTGCGCCAGAATGTGAATATCCCCATACTCCGCCCTGATAGTTTCCCGAACTTCATTCCAGAACGAGGACGACAGCATCCATTCGCCTTCAGAGTTCTGCGACGGACAGGGAACGTTGATGACGGCGCCGGTAAGGTTGCCTGAAGCATCGAAAGTATACAACAGATTGATAAAATGGTCGGTGCCGGCTTCGTAATGACTGAACTGGGGATCATTCGTGTTGCCATACATGCGGGCATGACCGTTGACGCCGTGCGTCGAGTCGACAACCGCGCCTGGACGTTTCGATACATCATCGAAGTAAACCGTGCGCCGGCTGTGTCCGACAACGGCGAACCCATAACCATAGGCAATCCCGCCGCCGGCGCGATGGTTGTAAGCTTCCTCAATCGCGTCCACCGTTTGCCGGCAGAAAAATTCACGGTACTCATCGTTGGATGCTACCGCGAATCCATCCAGAGGTAATTCGTTGAAACCGGACGTCACCGACCCCGTGCCTTTTGCGGATTTTTGATCCCCGTAAACGCTGGGTCCCGTATGCGTATGGGTCGCATTCATCAAAATCTTATCCACGGGAATGGCGGGATTCCGTTCGGCGACCCTTGCGCGGATTTCGTCCAGTAAATGATTGCGAATGACCACGATATCGGCGGATACAAAAATCACTAGATCCATATCGTTGTCGATGACCAGCACGTTCACGGTGACAGGATCGAAGACACCCTGCGATATGCGGACGTGAAACTGACCGGGGATGGATACCGGTTTTTCCGTGCTGACATCACGGGATGCCCAGCCAATGCGTAATTTACTCATGTTGATTGCCTTTAATTGTACCTTCAGGTTGCGCAACGCCAACGTCTTTCGATGTCCCGCACGTCCCCTCCACCCCCGGGGGGATAAGGGTCAGCCCCGCGTGGTTTGGGCGGCGTCCGTATCGCCGATGTGTTGGGCGTCCTTCCTCAATGTTCGAATACGATATTCCTCGCTTCCACACCGGTCACCGCGTTCAAATCCGATTGTGCCGCGACCATGCATTTTTCGGAACCGATGAATTCAAGGATAATCAAACCGTTGGGCGATGTTGCCCGGCCATTAGCTTCATGCAATCCGATCCGCGTCTTGATGTGTTTCCCGTACTGTGTCAGTATTTCCTGCACGCGCGCGGCTTGTTTCAGGCGATTGGTGACATGTACGGCAAGAATCATGTGGTCTTCGCTGAGTTTTTTCATTTCCCGATCTCCTTTGTGTTGGTTGTTTGAACGATGCAATTCCCGAGCAGGCTTTCCGTGCTTATACCAAACACGACGCAGGAATTCAAGAGGCAATCCGAAAGTGATATGCGCCCTCCGAAAGCGAAGAATCATTATCCTGTCGGCCAAGCGTTGCGGTGACATGGGCAAAATCGGACCGCGGGATCTCCGTGATATTGGTTTTTACCTAGACGAAACGGCCCCACCCAGTATTCTGATGAGTTCGTGAATATTTGCGCATAAACACGGCATAACAGTAGCGGCATCCGTGTCCGCAACCGATGTATGGATTGATCACATACGCAACGCCGGTAATGCGGGCTCGGACAAGCGCGGATTTCGTCGTAATCTCTGTGATATGCATTGCGGAAATTCCAGCCGAATCCGCACCTTATGGCAAAACTTCATTGAACGACACTTCTGATTTGACAACACCGGCTTTTTCCCGTTAAATGCAGCGAAGTATTGATGTTTCCCGGTTTTCATGATTCCTATTGAGGAGGTACAGGTTCCATGCATCATCAACCGACAATCGATCCCTCCGTCCGTTGCCGACGTTACCTTGAACGGGCGGGCGCACCGGATGCGTCCTCCCAACGTCCCGGTTGGGCCCCGTTACTGGCCCGTCTCTGGGTCAATGACCAGCCCGGTGCCGCAGCCTGGATTCGAGCGCTGATTGCGGAATGCGATCAGCATCAGGATTGCACCGATTTCCGTTTGAACCTGTTGATGGGATTGGGCGAAGCGGACGGACCGGCACCGGGACATATCGGCGATTTCGTGGCGACGACGGCCTGGCGTCCCCCCGAATGGCTGGTACGATTGGCCCTTGCCCTTGAGCCATCCATGGTGAACCGGGAACGACACCGGCAACCCGGAAAACTACATTATACCTGCCATAGTATTTTTTGGAAGTTCCTATCATGTATTTGAAACCGTTTCGAAGCCCATCCCTTTTGCAAGCGTTTTTTGTGGTCAGTCTTGCCATGTCTTCCCTGGCCCATTCCGCCGTGTATTACGTTTCAACCGGCCACCCGGCGGCCTGCGACGACAATCCGGGCACGGAAGCAGAGCCCTTCAAGACGATCAACGGCGCGCTACCCCATCTCGGGCCGGGCGACGAGGTGATCGTCCATGAAGGCGTCTATCGTGAACAACTCGTGCTGCCTGCCCAAGACTGGCATTGGCAACGCCGCACCTACCCCGCGTTTCCTTCCGGACGCAGTTACGCCGAGATGATTGCCTTTACGGCGCGGCCCGGCGATGAGGTGGTAATCAAGGGCAGCGAGATCGTCGAGGGCTGGCAGCGGCACGAAGGCGGGGTTTGGTTCAAGGACGGCTGGACCCATAACAGCCAGCAGATGTTCTGCGACGGCATGGTCCTCCGCCAGATCGGCGGAACGATGGGCGACTATCTCACCCGGGAAAATCGCTGGCAGGGTCGGTTCGGTGACGGTCTCGATGATCTCGAACCGACAACGGCCATCGAACACCAGAATCCGAGCGGTGGAAATTGGGTGTATCGCATCGAGGCAGCCGGTTCGTTTTTCGTGGACCGCGAAGCGAAACGTCTTTACGTGCGGCTGACCGACGACCGGGATCCCAACGCGCATCTCATGGAGGTCAGCGTCCTGCCGTTCCACTTCAACATCGGCGCAAACTACATCCGTGTTTCAGGATTCAAGATGAAACACGCGGGTACATCGGCCATCGTCAATTGGTCGGCCATCCGTCTCGGTGGCGCGCACAATATTGTCGAAAATGTGGATCAGTCGTGGTCGGATTTCTCGGGCATCAGCATCAGCGGCCAAAACAACATGGTTATCAGCAGCCGTTTCAACTACAATGGCAACAACGGCATGGGCGGTGGCGGCAGGGGGCATCGCGTACTCGACTGTGAAACGTCCTGGAACAATTACCGTAACTGGAACCACAACTGGCATGCTGGCGGAATGAAGATCATTCCCCATGCACACGACTGGGTGGTCAGCGGACACCGCGCGTTGCACAACAACGGACATGGAATCTGGTTCGACGCCTGGATGAGCAACGTGACGATCGAACAGTCGATCTCGGCCTACAACCGGGGCAACGGCATTTTCTACGAGATCGGCGAGCGTGGTGTGATCAAGAACAATATTATACACGAGAATGCCGGTCGGGGCATCTATGTTCCGGACTCTTCCGACACGCTGGTGGCCCACAACACAACTTATCGCAATGGCATGAGCGGCATCGTCGTGGTCGGAACCGGCCGGAATGGCGGCGCATTCGGCCATGCCGGTGAGGACGTCCTGTATACGCGCAACAACGTAGTCTGGGGTAACCTCCTGATGAACAACAACTGGCCCGCCCTCGCGCCGGACGGGTGGAGTAACCGTGCAGAACTTATCCTGCCCGACGACCGTCCCTCGAACGTCAACAACGTTTCCGATTACAATCTTTTTTTCCGCAGCGGCGATCGCGCGATCCCATTCTTCCGGGGCTGGGGCGCTACAACGTACGGCACGATCGAATCGTGGCAGGAAGCGACAGGAAACGACAGGAATTCCATCCTGGCCGAACCCCGGTTCGTCGATTTGGATCGACGCGATTTCCGTCCAACCTCCGGTTCGCCGAACATTGGCCACGTGCAACCCCACATGAGCGTCCGTTTTGATGCCGACGGTTCGCTCCGCCCCCGAAGCAGCTCCCGCACCACCGGAGCGTATGAAGCTGCCGGCGAAAATGACGGATAAGACATCGTGTTCGAACAAAAGATGTTCGGGTTCCCGTGAACTCTTAAAACGCCGATTCACATACGAAAACGAGTATGCAAAGTGCGATGCTCCAGCGTGGTCGTCGTGATATCATTCGTTCATATCCCCTCAGCGCGCATAATAGGCGTTCAGCACATACTGCTGCATCATCCGCTGGGTATTGAAAAACGACCCGTTGATGGCAATGGCATGGATCATCACGTTCGTGAACCCTTCCCGATCGCTGTAGTAGAGCGGCAAGATAGTTTTTTCCAGCTTCTCATAAAGGGAACCGGCATCCAAGGAATGATCCCTATGTTCCCCCTTGCCCACCACGGCATCGCCAATCGACCAGCCGGTCAGTCCCTCGATATGCCCCTCAATCCACCAGCCATCCAGCACGCTGAAGTGCGGGACGCCGTTGAGCGCAGCCTTCATCCCGCTGGTTCCCGAGGCCTCCATGGGGGGCTCGGGGGTATTCAGCCAGATGTCGACGCCGGCGGTCA
>PWZG01000026.1 GCA_003567575.1 PVC group bacterium
CGATTGGCCTGTTTTGGGCGAAGTAAGTCGGGCATTCCTGCCTGACACGACAACCAGTTCAGGAAAGTCAGCCAGGAATGACTGACTTACCAGGGCTACCTGAACAGTTACACCTATAATCGGATTGCGCCATAAGAAGCTGCAAATACGCCACATACAATGTTGCCAGCCCCGGCATTCCGCTATACGGGACTGGTTTTCGGAGGAACGACAAAATCATTTTATGAAAAAATCATTTCGGAGATGAATTTAGTGTTGACGATCTTGGCCCTTTAGGTCGAACGTACCTGAAAACCAACCATTTCTTCATTATTTTGTCGATAAATGATTTTGTCGTTCTTCGGCTTCCCGAACCAGGCTGAGGTTTGACGAATAGGTTTGTAATATCGTCCGGCGCCTGATATGATGTCTGAAAACAACCGAGCGAAGCGAAGGTTACCCTTGGAGCGTGTCATGAGGAGTTACAAATTGGTGATGCCGGGTGATTTGAATCATTTCGGTTTCCTTTTTGGCGGTAATCTTCTGAAATGGGTCGACGAAGTCTCGTGGATTGCCGCTTGCAGGGATTTTCCGGGTTGCCGTTTTGTTACCATATCCATGGACCGCGTAGAGTTTCGTAAAAGCGTGCGTGAAGGGACGATCCTCATTGTGGAGGCCGTGCTGGCAAGACGGGGGCAGACCTCGGTTGGCTACGGGGTTGAAGTGTTCCGCAACCGTTTGGCAACCGGGATCGAGGAGAAAGTTTTCACGACAACGGTAACCTTTGTCCGCGTCGATGATGAAGGCCGTAAAATTTCGCTGCCGCCCGCTGCCTGTACAGTCGCGTGAGGCAGCATGCCCCCGTTATTATCTTGAAAGGAGATGGGAATATGAAACGAATGAATATAGTATGGAGTGATTTGACGTCGGTGATGGTGGCGCTGGTGTTGTTGGCGGCGCCAAGTCGCGTGGCGGCGGCAACGGGTTCTCCCGCCGTCGCTCTGGTGCAGGACGGGACGGCGCGGGCGGTGGTCGTGCTGCCGGAGGAGGCGGAGGAACTCGAAAGACTTGCCGCCGACGAGCTGGTTTCGCACCTTGCCGTGATGACCGGGGTGGAATTACCGGTGGTTGTCGGTGACGATGTCCCGCAGGGGTTGTTACCGTTGTATTTGGGTGCGGCGGCCGATGAGGCGCTTGATACGCTGAGCCTGGCGGCGGGAGACAATCCCTCGACCTTTACGGTGAGGGTGGATAACGAACGTATCGATATTCGCGGATTAAGCGATGAAGGGACGCTGATCGGAGTCTACGAGTTGCTTGAGCAGCTTGGGTTCCGCTGGTATATTCCCGGCGACTTGGGCCGGGTTGTTCCGGAAGGCGATAGCGCGTCGGTGGCCATTCAGACCGAAACCCAGGCGCCGTCGATGGAACTGCGCCTGCTGCAGCCATGGCAGAGCGAACGGTCCGGCTGGATCGCCCGTCAGCGGCTGGGCGGCGAGCGGCGATCCACCGGTGGTCATGGGATTCCGCCCTACGGTCATCCGCGGACCCGCGCACAAGTATTCGAAACGAATCCGGAATTTTTCGCCTTGATCGGCGGCGAACGCCGGGCGCGGCAGATCTGTGCCGGTAACCCCGATGCGGCCGCGCTGACCGCCCAAACCATTCGCGAGGGACGTGAACCGACCACGGAAAAGATATATATCGGTATGGGTCCCAACGATGGTGGCGGCTATTGTGAATGCGAACTATGCGCGGCGCTTGACGGCGACGTGTTCGATCCGTTCTATGGTGTTACGTCGCGTACCGGGCGTTATATCGGGTTTTTCAACAGGGTTCTCGATCACCTTGAAGACGATTTCCCGAATTTACACATTGTCTGGTACGTTTACGCGTCGCACATGATGCCGCCGCCGTCGGATTTGCAGCCGAATCCGCGTATCGTCGGCGTCTTTGCGCCGATTGCGATGGATCGTCTTCGCGGAATGGACAACCCGATGAGTCCGGATCGCCATGCCTTGCGCTGGCTGATCGACGAATGGGCCAAGACCAATCCTAACGAACTGTACTACCGCGGCTATTACAACAATCTGGCCTGCGTGCAACTGCCCAAGACCCAGATCGACCGGGTACGCACCGAGATACCGGCTTTGCATGAGCGGGGTGTCAACGTGATGCGTGTCGAGTGTATCGGCGGGAGTTACATGTGGGATACCGATCCGCTGACGCTCTACCTGGCCGCGCGCCTGATGTGGAATGTCGAAACCGATGTCGATGCCGTATTATCGGAGTTTTATCGTTTGTTTTACGGTCCGGCCGAAGCACCGATGCGACGCTATCACGAACAACTTGAGGCCGCCTTTCGCGATACACCGTATTTTACGGGATCGAGCTACGTCTATTTTCCGGTCTTCAAGGATCATCCCCGGCGCGATACATTGCGCGCTTTTCTGGATGAAGCCGTTGGTCTGACGGCGGCCGATGACGAATCGGCGTATGCTCAACGGGTTCGACTGATTCGCAAGGGGTACGAGCGGATGGATCTGTTTCTCGATATGAGCCGGGCGCGTAACCGTCATGATTTCGCCGTAGCTTATGCAAAGATGGAAGCCTATACCGCACTGAGTAAAAGCCTGACGGATGTCGTGGTGGAAGGTTCAGGGCGTCGCGCCATGCGCATGGGGGGCGGCGTGACCAGTTATTTCAATCGCTTTTTCCGGCAGCCAGTCGAATCGGGTTATGCGCGCGCCGTCGAAATCGGCGAGGTCGTCGCGACAATGCCCGACGAATGGTCATTTCTTCTCGATCCGGCCGAAATCGGCGAAATTTCCGGCTATCACCGTCCCGGCGAGCTGGGCGGTAATTGGCAACCTATCAAGACCAGCACCCGCAGTTGGTCTGATCAAGGCCTGCATTATTACAAAGGAATTGCCTGGTACCGCCAAAAGGTGGATATCCCAACCGGCTACCAGGATCGTCCGGTATACCTTTGGTTTGGAGGCGTCGACCGCTTGGCCAGTGTCTGGATTAACGGACACTTTATGGGAACCAGCCGTGAACCCCGCGAAGGATTGCCCGGGATTCCCGGCAGTTTCCGGGCTTTCGATATGCCCACCGTCGATGAAAGCGGAAAGAGTGTCCTCCAGCCCGGCGCTGAAAACTGGGTGAGCGTGAGAATTGAAAACACAAGTCTGGCCGAACTCGGGACGGGTGGTATCCTGGCCCCGGTCATGTTCTGGACACCCAATGATCCGGGCTGGGATCCGCGCGATTGACCTTATTCAGGGTCTGGCCCGTTTTCTTGCAGAATAATTTCGATACCGCTGAGGACCGGCGGCAGATCGCCGACTGCCGTTAATTCGATAGTCAGGGCGTCCATCAACGGTACCGCGCGGAAGGTCCGGCTGATTTCCCGGTAGGGTCCGCCGGTTTCCCGCACTATGTCGAACGCGGACAGCCGTTCGTGATCTTGAATCAGCACGTTGAAAACCCGTTTCCCGGTCATGACGTTTTCTTCCGGTTCCGCGAAATAGAGGGTTACCGTGCCGGTCCGTTCCCGGTCCGCCCGATTCGGCGCGATCAGCGGAATGGTCAACCGTGCTTCCCCCATGATTCCCGAGGCGCTGACCCATGGAAGCGCGCCGTCGTTGACGCGAAGGCTGTGCCGGAAATACCATTGCGGAGTTTCCGGCGTTTCGACGGTAATCGGCGGTGTCGGGGCGGCCAGGGTTTCGGGATAATTGATCCAGTACGTACCCCTGTCATCGCGGCGGACGCCCGGAGCGCCTAGATTGATGCCGATACGCTGTATTTCCCGCATTCGTGCCAAGCGGGTGTCGGCATCGCGATGCATTTCGGTATCCGGGTCGGCGTGATGCCAGGCATCCAGTTCCGGCATATGAACCAAGGCCAGGGACGTCTGATGATGAAAGGTGCAATTGCATCCTTCGGTCATGTCCGGCGCGTTAAGGACACCTTCGGCCGCGGTCAGGTTCTGCGTGCAACCGGAACGGAAACCGCCGAAATTGCCGGTACCGTCGCGGCGGGTCAGATCGTAATAACCGGCGGCGGCTGATCGGAACAGCAGCAGGTGTTCACTGGCGGTCGCGGGACCGCACCCGTAAAACCGGCGGTATTGCCACTCGATGTTTCGCCCGGTCAGCGGATGCGGGATTGTCAGGGCATCGCCGGTTAACAGGTTATAGGATGCGCGTCCCGTACTGGCAGGTCCGGATCGCTGGTTGATGAGCGATTCGCCGTGGATCATCAGGGGACCGCGATGACTGAGTGGCCGGTCCCAGACCGGTGTGCCGTCAGTACCGCGCAATACGCTGATGCGCCGGCCTTCCTCACGTCCGAAGGCCTGAACGAGAAGGTCATGGTCTTTTGAGTAACCCAGCCAGGTACCGAAGACGTCCTGGCTCGTTGACCAGCGTGGCCGGCCGTTTCCCAAATCGAGGGCGACCAACCGGGGTGTGTCGTCGCGTGTCGCGCCGCGTCGTTCCTGTTCCGCCCGGTGGGCGCTGTCGGGCATGTCGATGAAGTAAACGCTATCCGGGGAAAGGGCCAGGGCTTCGAAACCGATGGCGTATTCGGACGCGTGATGCCAGCGGACCGCGCCGGTATGGCGATCGAGGGCAAACAGCCGTCGTGCGGCGGGAATGCGTCCGGCGCGACTGGCCGTTGCGCCTGACGCATCCGTCGACGCGGCGGTTGTGACCAGGATATCGCCGCTGATGCGTATAAAACCCCAGTCCGGCGGTTCGCTCCCGTCGTTTTCCGCCGGCAAGCTAAAGGTGGCCGCGATGGCGCCGTTTTCCGGATCGATTCGTAGACAATGTTTTCCATAGGCAACATATATCGCGTCGGACAACGAGACATAACTGGCCGGATAGGCAATGGCGCCGGATTGATGAATATAGCCGCGGATGGTGTTGGCGTATGATGGACGTTCATCCCAGGGATTGTTCAACGCCAGGTAATGATTATTGTGTTCGGGACCAAGGCCGGGCAACGTGGTTTCCCAGAGCATACGTCCGGTATAGACGTCGAATGCGCGCAGGGAATGGCGTCGCAGAATAAACTGCCGGCCGCCGGCTACCTGGACAGGCAGGGTCTGCTTGGGATTCAGCGGCCCGCCGAACCAGAGTACGCCCATGGGGGAACGGACGGCACGATCACGCGAAACAACCGTGTTGGCTGCGTCGCCGAAGGCATGTGTCCAGGGGGCGGATCCCGGCGGCGGTCCCCGGCGCGTCAGTAACAGATCATCGCCATCGTTTCCATCGAGCAGATGGTACCCGTCGTCATCGCGTTGGTTCAGATGTGTGCTCAGCGCCTTGCGTGCCGCTTGCGGCAGATCGAGTATGGCGGTGGCGCCATAGGGGCGCAGCACATGGCACAAGGCGTCGGCAAAAGCGTCGGCTTCCTGCATGCCGACCGGGACCGGTGTTTCTGACACCACCAACGCCGCAAGGTAGGGTGGCAAACGCAGGGAATCGAGAGTGCCGGTTAAGGCGTGAATGCGTTTACCGTACAGGCCGAGGCGATCGGTGTCGCGTCGGAAACGGGCGATTTTTTCGGGATCCGGATCGAGCACGATTATATCCAGCTCACTTTCGGTGGCCAGTGCCACCGGAAGATCCCCGCTTGCCAGACCCAGCACAAGGACATAGCCTCGCGGGAGGGCGGCATGTTCGAGCATCCGTCTTGCCGTTTCATTAACCGGTTTTGATACCGTCTTGGTGATGTTGGTCTGCGTATGAATACGAGTTTCGATTTCCCCGGCGCCGAATGCGTAAAGCATTCCCTCACGCGTACCGACAAACAACATGCCTGCTCCCGCGGCCATACTCTCCGGTCGACCGTCAATGTCGTGATGCCAGGCGAAAACCGGGTCGTCGCCGTTCGGGGATAGCTCGAGCGCCGCAATCCCTCCCGGCCGTCCGAGATAAAGGCGGTTGCCGGCTTTTAAAAATAGCCGGTAACTGGCTCCCATATTGAATACCCAATGCTCTTCCGGCCGTTGGAAAACGCGGATGGATCGTCCGCGTCCGTCCAGTTCTTCCGTGGATGGGGCACGTTCGGCAATGTTAAAGCTGGTCAGTTCTCCCCGCGCCGGCGCATAAAGTACGTTGTCATCGGCCACCACGCCTTGCCAAATGCCGTGACGGCCATAACGCATGACGCTGTCGCCGCTTTCCAGGTCGAAGGCATACCCGCTGTTGAACAGGTAATGGCGGGCGGCGGCGAAGGCGTAGCCTCCGATCCCCTTGCCGCTGCGGATCGCGGCCATATCCAGATATCGGAACGCGCCGGTATGGCGGTCGAGAGCTGCCGGTAGTGAGCGGCTGTTGGGTACCAGCAGTGTGTCGCCCGAGAGGGCCAGATAACCTTGCGGGGCAAGCGCGGCCAATACCCGGCCGCCGTGGGGTTGGCGCGTGGGAATGGCGCCGACGCCGTCGTTTTGCCAGTGAATCCGGCCGGTTTCGGCGTCAAGGGCATAAACTGAAATTCCCATGAACGGCCAAATACCCGCGGCAAAATATACGATGCCGTCCGCCGTTACCGGCGCACCGCGAGCGGGCCATAGCGAAATCAACCGGTCGTTGCCCAGCGCCAGATGCGGTCCCGGCGCGCCCTGGAAGCGCCAGTACAGTTCGCCGCTGTTGACATCCAGGCAGTAGAGATATCCGTCATCGGAAACGACGTAAAGCCGGTTTCCAAAGACGGACGGTGCAAACCGGACGGGTCCCCCGGTGTAAAAGCGCCAGCGAACGTCGCCGGTCGCGGCATCCAGCGCGGTCACCGAATCATTGGCCGAAGAACCATAAATCAGCAGGCCGTTGACGACGATGGGCGTATAACCATGGTCGAACTGTAATCCGGGATTCAGACCGATATCCTCTTCCCAGGCCGGTTGTGGCGCATGGTTTTCACGTTGCCATTGCAGGTGTAGCGTTGCCGGCAGTTCCGTGGGCGACGCCGCGCCACGGGCTGGATTGTAACCCCAGGCCGGCCAGTCCGCCGCCGGCGCGGGAA
>PWZG01000325.1 GCA_003567575.1 PVC group bacterium
AAATCACGAGGCCACACTTGTCTGAGAGAACGGGTGGGGGACCGGTGGACGCGTACGGGCGACGATTACGGTGGACGATTTGTGACACTCCTTTCGTAATCCGTAATCGTCGCCCGTAATCGTAATCCGTTCTTTCATCCCCGAAAAACCTGATTTTCGCCGCGAAATCAGGGGCCCCCACTCGTCTGGGAGAACGGGGGAATCGGGTGTTGGTTGCCGCTGACCTTTGGGTTGCGGGCGGCAGGCCGCCTTGCTATGTCTTGGGATTGCCGACGTTGCTTTGCAGGGTTGGCGCGTGGCGGTGGTACTCCTGCAGGCTGCAGACATCCATACCTTGCATTTCGCGCAGTGCTTGCAGTCCGGTGACGGCGGCGCTGAGACCGTGTATGGTGGTTGATATCGGGATACCGCGGATGACGGCGTGGGCGCGCATGCGGACTTCGTCGGTACGTGGCGCCGCTCCGGTGGAGGGGGTATTGACGATCCATCCGACGCGTTTTTCCTCGATCATATCGATGACGTTGGGGCGGCCGTCGGAAATGCGGAACAGTGCTTCGCATGCGATGCCGGCGTTGCGCAGGGCGGTACTCGTGCCGCGGGTTGCGTAAAGGGTGAATCCCAACCGGATCAATTCGGCGGCCAAAGTGATGAGAGTCGGTTTATCTTCGTCGCGGACGCTGAGAAAGACGTTGCCGGAGACGGGCAGCGGGTTTCCGGCCGCGACCTGGCTTTTGAGGAAGGCGATGCCGGGATGGGGGTCGATTCCCATTACTTCGCCGGTTGATTTCATTTCCGGGGTCAGCACGATATCCATGCCGGGGAAGCGGGCGAAGGGGAAGACGGCTTCCTTGACGGTGTAATAGCGTGGCCGGACTTCTTCCGTGAAGCCGAGCTCGACGAGTGTTTTGCCGGCCATTACCAGGGCGGCCAGTTTGGCCAATGGGACGCCGATGGTTTTGCTGACGTAGGGGATGGTACGCGAGGCGCGCGGATTAACTTCCAGCACATAAACCGTATCGTCCTTAACGGCGTATTGAATGTTCATCAGGCCGCGTACGTCAAGTGCGCGTGCCAGATCCAGGGTATGGCGGCGTATCGTGTCCAGCACGGATTCGGAAAGATGGCGGGCGGGTATCATGCAGGCGCTGTCGCCGGAATGGATGCCGGCCAGCTCGACGTGTTCCATGACGGCGCCGATCACGGCGGTGGTTCCGTCGGCGATACAATCGACATCGACTTCCACCGCCTGATCCAGGAATCGGTCGACCAGGACGGGTCTTTCATCGGATACGGCGACGGCCTCAGCCATATAGCGTTGCAGCGAATCGGCGTCGTAGACGATGGCCATGGCGCGGCCGCCGAGGACATAGGAGGGGCGTACCAGCACCGGGTAACCGATCCGTTCCGCGATGGTCAGGGCGTTTTCCGTCGTTGTCGCCATTCCGTTTTCGGGTTGGCGGATACCGAGGCGATCGGCGATACCGGCGAACAGGCGCCTGTCTTCGGCGGTGGCGATGCCTTCGGGACTGGTGCCGATGATGTTGACACCGTTGGCGGCCAGATCCGCGGCCAGGTTCAATGGTGTCTGGCCGCCGAATTGGACGATTACGCCGTCGCAGTGTTCGCGCTCGTAAATGTTCAGGACATCTTCAAGGGTCAACGGCTCGAAGTACAAGCGGTCGCTGGTATCGTAATCGGTGCTGACCGTTTCCGGATTGCTGTTGACCATAATGGTCTCGATTCCGGCTTCTTGCAGCGCGAACGATGCGTGAACGCAGCAGTAATCGAATTCGATGCCCTGTCCGATCCGGTTGGGGCCACCGCCCAGGATCATTATCTTGCGGCGATCGCTCGGCCGGCTTTCATCGCCTTCTCCGTAGGTGGAATAGAAGTATGGGGTATAGGCGACGAATTCGGCGGCGCAGGTATCGACCAATCCGTAAATCGGTATGATATTGAGTTTTTCGCGCAGTTTTCGCACGTCATGTTCCCGGCCCTTCAGCAGCCAGGCGATCTGGCGGTCGGAATACCCGAATTCCTTGGCTTGCCGCAAGAGATCCGGATCGTTCTGCAGCGCCGCGACCGAACCTGCTTCGCGCAGATGATCCTCGTAGGCCGTCAATTCGGCGATATGCCGCAGGAACCAGGGGTCGATGCGGGTACATTCATGGATGCGTTCGAGCGGCCAGCCGCGTTTGAATGCGGCACGGACCAGGAACAAGCGTGTCGCATGCGGCCGCCGCAACCCGGCGGCCAGGGCATTGTCATCCAATTTTTCGTACGGGGTATCCCGGCCGTCGGCGCCGAATCCGGCACGACCGGTTTCGAGGGAACGTACCGCTTTTTGAAGCGATTGTTTGAATGTGCGGCCGATACTCATGGTTTCTCCGACGGCTTTCATCTGGGTGCCCAGCGTATCGTCGGCGGCAGCGAATTTATCGAAATTGAATCGCGGTATTTTGGTTACGACATAATCGATGGCGGGCTCGAAACAGGCGGGTGTTTCACGGGTAATATCGTTGCGGATTTCGTCGAGGGTATAGCCGACAGCCAGTTTGGCGGCGATTTTGGCGATCGGGAAGCCGGTAGCTTTCGACGCCAGTGCGCTTGAGCGGGAGACGCGCGGATTCATTTCGATGATTACCATGCGGCCGGTACCCGGATGCAAAGCCCATTGGACGTTGGATCCGCCGGTGTCGACCCCGATTTCGCGCATAACGGCCAGCGATGCGTCGCGCATGCGCTGGTATTCGCGGTCCGTCAAGGTCTGCGCCGGCGCCACCGTGATGCTGTCGCCCGTATGCACACCCATCGGATCCAGGTTCTCTATCGAGCAGACAATTACGCAATTGTCCTTATGGTCGCGCATGATTTCCAACTCGAACTCTTTCCAGCCGATAATCGATTCTTCAACCAGGACTTCACTGGTTGGGCTGTAAAAGAGGGCGTCGCTGACGATCCGCTCGAAATCGGCGTCGTTGTAGGCAATGCCGCCGCCGGTGCCGCCGAGAGTGAATCCCGGCCGCAGAATCAGAGGATAGGCGCCGATTTTGTCGCGGGCACGTTGTGCCTCTTCCCAGGAATGCGCCGAAATACCGCGCGGCAGTTCCAGACCGATACGTTGCATGGCCTGCTTGAACAGATCGCGATCTTCGGCTTTACGGATGGAGTCGGCGTTGGCACCGATCATTTCCACGCCATGGCGGCGCAGGATGCCGTCATCGTGCAGGCGCATGGCCAGATTCAGGGCAGTTTGTCCGCCCAGTGTCGGCAGGAGTGCGTCGGGCCGTTCACGGCGGATGATTTCGTGCAGTATCTCGGGCGTCAAGGGCTCGATATAGGTTCGGTCGGCGAATTCGGGATCGGTCATGATGGTGGCGGGATTACTGTTGACCAGCACCACCTCGTATTCTTCTTCGCGCAACGATTTACAGGCCTGGACGCCGGAATAATCGAATTCGCAGGCCTGTCCGATTACTATCGGTCCCGAGCCCACCAGCAGAATTTTTTTGATATCGGTTCTTTTCGGCATTCTTGTTCCCCGTAACTAACTGCAAGTGAGCGCTCAAGAGCGGCCTGCAACGGCCGTCCGAAAACGGGCGCTGAAATCCCGACATAATGCCGGAGGCGTGTCCGGCAGATCGTTGGCGCGCGTTCCCGGGTGCAAATAGCCGTGCAGTATAAACCGCGATCAAAAAAAAAGCAAGAAAAACGCTGTTGCTCTTGACGGTTCGCTGTATTTACGCTATAAACATTGATTGCCGGATCAAAAGGGGGGAGCATCTAAAACCGTGGCGGAAAACAAGAATAACGAGCAGACTTGGTATTGCTTACGTTCCAAGATTAAACAGGAACGGATTGCCGAGCAGTGCCTGCTGCGCCGGGCAGGCGTCGAGGCGTTTGCGCCGCGTATCAAGTTGCGGCGTCGCACGCGGCGCGGTCCGGTATGGTTTATTGAAGCCTTGTTCCCCGGATATTTGTTTGCACGGTTTTCCATGATGCACCAGTATCGTTTGGTGATGTCTACCATCGGGGTGTCGGGCATCGTCCGGTTTGGCGACCAGACGCCTTCATTGACGGACACCGCGGTTGACGAACTGCGCGATACCATGGGCGATGAAGGGGTTGCCCTGGTTGAGGATGCCGTCAAACCCGGCGACATCGTCAATGTTGCCGACGGCCCCTTCATGGGGCTTGCCGGTTTGGTGAAAGGGTACATACCGCCGGCCGGCCGCATACGGGTATTGCTGGAATTTATGGGGCGGCCATTGGAAGTCGATATGCATGAAACCGCGGTTACCCCGATGAAACCTCGTTACGTAGGGCCGATTTTACAAAGAGTATGCTAGGGCCGTCGTCTTTTTCGATGGATAAAACGGGTTGATGACCTTGCCTTGTAATGTGTGGGCAGTTGTTATCGACCAATGGCGGCAGCCTGCCGTGTCGTGGGAGGGCGCATATCACTTTACGTCGGTATTGCAGTGTCACGGCGCTTGATCACTGCGCGATGTTGAGTATATAGTGCTTGATTTACTTGAAACAATGTGAGAACATAGCCAGCAATGCATGAAAGGTTAAGGCCATGAAAATGTTCCGATTACAGAGCAATAAATCGTTGCAGACCCTTGTCGTTTTACTGTTGGCGGGCGGCGCGGTGACGGCGGGCCACATATTTTATGCGATGCCTGTCGCATCCGTTAACGATTCGGCGGCTGCGCCGACAACGGTTGTCGCATCCGTTCCAGCGCCGGCTGATGGGGATGCCGGACAGGCGGCCGCGCCTGACGCCGCCGCCGCGCCTGACGCCGCCGCCGCCGCGCCTGACGCCGCGGCGATGGCTCCGGACGATACGCCAGGAACCTTCCTTAATTGTGACGCCGAGTTCGATATATTGCCGGGCGGTATTGACGCCGGACGGATTTCGCTGCTTCTGCAGCGCATGAACCCCGATGTGGAGGCTGCCGGTCTGTCGATCGAGATTACACTGCCGATTATCCTGCCGTGGGCTCATGGCGGCGCGCGGGCAACCGATTTCGATGCCGTGTTGCGTCGGCCGCCTGGCATGGTGCATGGCGGCATCCGGGACTGGTTACAACTGTTTCCGGACGGTCTGCCGCGGATGAGTTATGCCGGTCTGCGTCCCGGCGTCGACTTATTATTGTATACCGGGCTGCGGCAAGGCGAACTGGTTTTCGTGTTCTGGCCTGGCGCCGATAGATTTGCGCCGCGCCTTTTACTTCAGGATGCGTCATCGGAAATCATGCCTGATGGGGTACGCTGGGAATTCGATGAGGGATTGTTGATACTGGGCGAACCGCGGACAGGAAGATTAGATGGCGGCATGCTTTATCTTGACGAAACGCGTTTTCATCCTGCTGGGGAGGAAGTTGAGATCGCGTTGCCTTCGAGGGAACGGCAGGACAGCGATATCCCGGCCGTCGATAATGACTTGCGTCTGATTCCCGGGGGCGGCCAGCCGGGCGGTCCGGAATACAGTTTTTATTTGTCACGGTATCCGGCGACCAATGCCGATTTCGTTAAATTTCTAAACGATGCCCAGGCGCATGCCGATACGCTGCGTGGGCGTAACATGCATTACGCCGCCAACGGTGACGTCTGGATCAACCCGGATATGCGCCCCGGTGAACATGAACTGTTCCGGGTTGACCAAAGTTTGATCGAATATGACGGCGACGCGCCGGCTGGCCGGCGTTACCGCGTCTCGGCAGATGTCCCGCAAGCCGGTCATTCCTATTCGAATCATCCCGTAACCGGCGTCAGTTGGTTCGGGGCGGTAAAATATTGCAACTGGCTGACCCTGGAATCGGGACGCGGCGCCGAAGCCCTTTGTTACAACGAGGGAACGAACCGGTTGGACTGGGCGCCGGTGACCAGTCACCCCACCAATTGGGCGAACGGCCGTTTCACCCAGGCGGAACGGCATGCTTGGCTGAATGTCGAAGGATATCGGTTGCCGATGGATAACAGCACCGGCCGGGTTTCACGCGCAGACATGTTCAACGAGTATTACAAGGCGGCTGCCTGGAACGGCGTAACCAATATGGCATACGGTTTCGGGCGCAATGTGGCCACTCGTCTTGATGCCAACTTTGACGATACGTTGTTGCAAGGCACGGCACCGGTTGGTTTCTTCGACGGCATAAACGAAATCAATGGCGAAACAACCGCGACCAACGAAAATATTTACGGAATATACGGTTTCAGCGGCAACGTCACCGAATGGTTGACGTGTCCAGCCGGTCCCGATCGTCCGCATGAACGTAATCTACGCGGCGGCCTTCAGGACGATGGTCTTCCGAGAACCACCGATGAACGCCGGCAGGCGCCGCCGGAAACCACCGGTCAGTTAGGGGGATTCCGTGTGGGAAGCATGGCGGCGGATTTGGAGATGCTCGTCGTCAGAATACCGTTCCGGATTTGTCTGCTGGATATTGATCTGGTCGAACCGCCGGTCGAACTAACGGAAGAACCACTGGAAGCACCGAGCGACCCGTTCGAGGCTTTTCCTGTGATTGCGCCTCCCGACATACGTTATCGTGATCCACCGATACTTGATGATCTCCCGCCACCCCCGCCCCCGCCGTGTCCATCGTTGATCTGATGATGCGGATTGCGGATATTCATGTAACGGATATCCCCTCCTGAAAAGGGGGTCCATGAACCGGGTGTCGGAGTCCTCACTCTTAATCGATACCCCATGCCGGCCGGCGCGGGCGCCGGCATAAAAAGCGCGTGTCATTCCAACCCGTGAACGGTTACCGGCAACGGAACGGCACACAGGCGGCAGGCACAGGCAGGCGATTACGCGACACGATTGCTTGCGGTCTCCTTGTCTGAGAGAACGGCGACGACTACGGATTACGAGGCGAGGAATTACCATTCGCCCACCGATTTGCGGCCGCTGTAGGACGGGATGCCATCCCGTCCCACGAAAGACGCCACAAAAGGATCTTGAGAGGCATCCGTGGCCAGCAAGATCCGTGACCGGTTATCGT
>PWZG01000542.1 GCA_003567575.1 PVC group bacterium
CTGTCGCGCGATCGCCCGGCGTTCGTCGCGCAATTCGTCGTATTGCCGGCGCGCAGCAGGATTTTCGTTCCAATCAGCGCCGGCAATATTCGGAAACCGTGTCGTCATCTCCGACATCTCGCGTGTAATACGGTCGAACCTCAGTACGGCCGCCCGCACGGGCGTCAACCATTCGCCTTCAATCTTCTGCATGCCGCGCGAGATATTGTGGTATTCCTCACGGAATGCATCGCGTCTTTCCTCAATCCAACCGGCATCCTCCGTATCAGGAAATTTGGCGAGGTATTCATCGAACAATTCCAGTACCCGCCGGTAATGTTCAGGCGGAAGACTCGTTTGTGGATCGACGTCGAAACGTTTGAGGCCGGCGGCAAAATATTCGCCGACACTCACCGGACGCAGGTCGGCGATGTCATCGCGATTCACGGTGCGCCGCGTAACGATCGTCCCGGTATCCACACGCAGCACGTATGAAGCCTCGGTTTCTTCGATAATTTCCGCGCGGATACGGCGACCGTCCGTAAGCACTATATCAACGCTTTCCGTATCAGGCAAAAAACGGCGCGCGGTTTCCGATAAATCATCCGCGCTAATCCGTGCGGTATCGGCGCCGACATAGCGGACAGCAACCATAAACAGAAGTGAGCAAGCAAACAGTAATGGATTAATGAATTTCATCCCGTCATTATAGCGCAATCCGGTGACAATCGTCAATCGTTATGCGCCCGGGGTGCTCTCTCCGGTTGACCAACCCGGCAGCCGTCCGAACAATCTTTGCCCCCCGACAATTGCGGATAATAACTGCAGCCGGCGAATTCCGGCGTCTGCTCGAACTCCAGCTCCAACACGACAATACCGGCGTGCGGATCGGGTGAGACGGCGGGTAAATCCCGTAAACGAATTTGATGGCCCAGTTGATCGAAAGGGATTGGATCACCGTTGTGTAGATATCGGACTGCCTTCAACGGTGTCTTGAAACCGCCCAGAATCAATTCTCCTTTCACCGGCCATATCCAGTTCCAGAGATACACTTTGCGGTCATCAGTGGATGTGCCGCAAAGTCTATGCGGCATCAAGCGCAACACCTTTTTGCGGCCGTAAACCGCCTGACCGTTGTTTTGCAACCAAGCACCCACCTTGGTCAACGGCGCGACGGCCTCCGGGGGAACGGATCCATCCGGTTGGGGACCGATATTCAACAGCAGGTTGCCGCCGTTTGCGGTTACAGTATTCAGCATGCGGATTATTTGCTGTTCGTTGTAGCTATAGGGCAAAGCCTGGGCTGAATCGATGTAACCCCAGCTCAGTGCATTGAATGTCATGCACGCTTCCCAGTCACGCTGCATGGGAGCGATATGTTCCTCCGGCGTACCGAAATCCTCATCCAGCAGGCTGCGGTTGTTGATCAGTATATCCGGTTGCAGCGCCCGCATGTCCTGATTACGCGTCAGTGATTCCCACCCTTCCCATGTCGCCATGGGACGCGGGACATCGTACCACAAGACATCGATTTTACCGTACCGCGAAAGTAATTCGTGATTTATGGCGTGAATATAGTCGAGGAACCGCCTGTGCGCGGCAGGATCGAACGCGCAACGCCAGCCGTCCGGATGATGCCAGTCCATCAGCGAAGAATAGAATCCGATCCGCAGATCGCAGGCCCTGCAAGCATCGACGAATTCGCCGACTATATCCCTTTTCGGTCCGTAACGCACCGAATTATACGGATTGGCCTTGGAGTCCCAGAGACTGAATCCGTCGTGATGACGCGTCGTCAGCACCATGTATTTCATGCCTGCCTGCTTGGCTAACTCCGCCCATTCCCGTGCCGCTTCCGGTTTGGGTTGGAAACGGTCAGCCAGTTTTTCGTATTCGTGGACGTCCATATTTTGAACAGCCATGGCCCATTCATGCTGGCCTTCCACGGCGTACAATCCGTAATGGATAAACATTCCGAAACGCGCCTCACGCCACCAACGCATGCGCTGGTCACGGGTGGCGGCAATCGATTCTTCATATTCCGGTTTACTGAGATACTTCTCGCTCATGGCTACTCCTTGTCATGCTTGCTGAAGACGAACTTCAAGCGCTTTCAATTTACGCCAATAAACACCGGCATCAATGACGACGCCGCTATCCATCGCCTCGTCGATGGCAAAACAGGTTACGGCGGACTCAAGTCCTTCCATCAAGCCGACGGACGGCGGCTTATGGTTCAGCATGCTGTCGGTCAGTTCACGCGCCAGGATGGCGTCGCCGCCGCCATGTCCACCGCTTGAATCGGTCGACACATCCTCAGTCTCTGTGTCGAATCCAATCCGTTTCATTTGGATTTTACCGGTCAGTACATCCGCCCGAATAGCTCCTTCACTCCCGAGAATGTACATGCGCCGTTCCGGCAACGCCGCATTGCAATTGGTATGAAAGGTGGTCCGCACGCCATTTTCGTACTCGATGATGGCCACCTGGTTGTCGACAATATCCTTATCCGACGTAAAGGGATCCAGACGGATCAACCCGTTCCATGTGGCATACGCTTTTTTGCCGTCATCGCGAACGCCGATCTCATCGGCGCGATGCGCATTGGCAGGGGTAAAAAAGTCGATCCCCCCAAACGATGCCACCCGCGCGGCGCGTGATGCCACGATCCAGTTCACCAGATCGACATCATGACAGCACTTCTCCAGCAAGTGTGTGCCGGCGTGCTTTCGTAATCGACGCCAATCGCCCATAATGTAACCGCCATGATTGAAATCGAGCGTCTCGTTGAATTCCATACTGATCAACGATCCGATATTACCGTCCGCAATCAGTTGCTTGATTTTGCGGTAATGCGGCGAATAGCGGAGGGTGAAACCAATGTTAAACAGCTTGCCGCTCCGTTGCCATGCATCCAACATGCGCAAGCATTCATCGAGGTTCAATGCCAGCGGTTTTTGGCAGAACACATGTTTGCCGGCCTCGAAGGCGGCGACCACCTGCTCGCAATGCCGGCTGTTCCATGAAGCGATCATGACCCATTGAATATCCGGCATCGACACGATTTCGTGATAATCGGCGCAAACCTTGGGCGAATCTCCGAGTTCAGCGCGCGCTTTTGCGATCGACCGGCTATCCGGATCGAACAGCGCCGTTACACGCAAACGTTGATCACAGGCCAGCAGCTTGCGCAACAGACTCATCCCCATCCCGCCACATCCAATGACTCCAATATTTACCGTTTTTTCCATCATATCATCCTATTCTTGTAAAACTCACTGAAAAGCAGAGTACCGCATCAGCCCGGCACGATAGCATTCTATCCGACGTGATGCAATCCCAGTTTTGCCGGGATAACCCATGACGCCTCGATACCAACTCCAGCGATAGTCCTTTTGATCGCGCGCCTGGCCTGCTTTGTGTCTTCATTGACAGCCACCCTACCCAATTCCGTTGACCGATCGAATGGAATACGCGGGTACCGTAATGACGCTGCGGTTTTCGGGCGTCACCCCATTCAGAGCCAGGGCTGTGGTCTTGGCGGGAACGATCCGTCGAAGACCGATCACCGTCTCGGTATCTCCGAGATTAACCAATTCCGCGCCGGCCGTTCGCCCGGCGGTAGCCGGTACGTAACGCGCGGCCACATGCGGCGGCAATCCCGGTCTGCCGTCGTGATCGTACAACACGTTCATCCAAGGGGCGCGGCCAAAGTGCACGCCGAGACCACCCATGGCCACCGAGAACAGCGCCGGCATGACGGCCGTTGAAGCGAACGCGTTCGACAACCGGTCACAGGAATGCGTGTTGATGAACGCCGGCCCGAACTCGCCGCGGTTACGGGCCAGCGTCTGGCGCAGCGCCGCCTCGGCCGCGGCGGCCACGCCGGTCAGCCGCCGCGCATCGCCGTCGAGCAGATAACTACAGGGACCGATCGGCCAATGGGACAGATAGGTTTCGTCAAAACCCGTATCACCCGTGATATCGCGGTATTTGGGCAAATGCAGGCCGCACCATAGATCGCCCGGCTTCGTCAGGCTGCCGACGCTTTCGACCCCGATCATGCGGCGCCGATCGGTGTAGACCGCGATCCAGTCCCCCATGAGGCGACGCAGACCCTCGCGCAGGCCGGGCGTATCCGGCGCGAAACGCAACACATCCAGCAGGGTCATCATCAGGTCGTGCGGTTGATGGTAGGCCGCCGGCAACCGCCAGGGTTTGGGTTGCGGTCCCTCACCCAATCCCAAGGCGGCCAGTTCCGCGGCATAATAGCGATGGAACCGCCAATCGTTCATGATTTCCGGTTGCGCGGCATAGCGCCGGATCGCCTCTGCGTCAATCCGCTTGAAGGCTAACGGCGCCGGCTGATCCGGCGGCGTTTCCCGGTATTTCCGATCCCAGGTGGTCCAGTAGTCGCAACAAAGATCCAGATAACGCGCCTTGCCGGTGGCATCGTAGGCGGCGGTGGCAATCGCCAGCAGCCGGTAATGGCTTGATGACTGAAAATCGAAAGGCGGCTCGAAATAGCGGGACGGCGTGCGGGTTCCCGGAAAGTAACTGAGGAACACATGTCGGTCCCAGTCGTACCAGTCCGGCACGTCCGGATTCCAGTTGCCGAGATGTTCCGCCGCATCCTCGATGATCGCCACGCTAGTCGCGTCGCTGATATCCAGATACATTACATTCAGCAAAAACTGAGTAAACGCTTCGGCGGTATGGGTGACGTAATCGGCGTTTTCGTTGGCATCGTAACCGTGATAAAAATGGCCGGCCCGGTTGACGGCGGCCAGCCAATCGTCACGGAACCGTTTCAGAAACAGTACGATGCGTTCGTCACCATTGAGGCAATAGGCCGATACGAAACTGCGCGTATACCCGCCGGCCTCGTCGAGGGCGTGTCCGCCCTTGTTCCCGAACAGACGATCGAACCCTTCGGCGTCATAGCGATCGATTTCGGTGTTGATCCACTGCTCGAGGGCATGCCGCAGCGAAATTTGTTCTTGGGCCCAGGCAGGGGGTTGCGGGGCGCAGGGATCGGTTGAAGACGTTTTCATGGGTGTGTTCCTTTTGGTTCTGACTGCGTGGCTGTATGACTTCGTGACTGCATGACTTCGTGACATCGGGGTGATACGCTGACTCTATGACGCCGGGTGTCATGCAGTCATGGCGTCATTTATCGATTTTTCGAATTCCCCTGCATTCCGGATAATTGCCGCAGCCCCAGAAGGGGCCGCGGGCAGACGAACGCTGGCGCATGGCGCCGCCGCATTCGGGGCAATCGGGGCTTGCGGGTTCCGCCCGTGCGCTCAAGCGTGCGCTCGTCATCTTCTCCCGGATACCGCCGGCTGCGACAAAATCCTTCTCCAGCCGCGTGAGCTGGCGAGCGATCAATCCGGTTGCCCGCTGGATCAGGATGATCAGCACGTTGGCGGCCGCGATATCATCACGATCCTCCAGCCAGGGATCGAACTTCTTTTTTTGTTTCAAGAGAAAGGTCCAATAGTCGTGCAGCAGGTCGTCGGTATATTCGAACTCGTCGAGCATGATCGCCACAACCGCCTGATGCTCCGGATTGTGAATGCTCCATGGGATCTCACCCTTCTGCACGAGATAGTCTTCGAGGTCGCCCTGCAATTCGCTGAGGCTGGCCTTGGCGACATCGGTCAGTTTGATCTCGGTCTCCGTGGATGTCTTGGCCCGTTCCGAACCCTCGACAATGTTTTGCTTGCCCGAGCGCGAGGCCCCGACCATCTGTCCCAGCGTCTTGCCGAGGGGATCGTCCTTCCAATGCAAGTAGCGCTTGCAGAAGCTCATGGTACCGAGATGAATGATCGTGGCGAAGTTGAAGGAGTGCAGCTTGCGGTATCCGCCGCTCTGGTTGTATATCTTGCTCATGGGTTCTCTCCTTTTCGTTTGGTGTGTTTTATGACTTCTTGACTGCATGACTTCATGACGCCGGATTGACTTTGTGACGCCGTTAGGCCGGGGAGCATGGAGTCACGCAGTCATGCAGTCATGGAATCGTCGGGCGGGTACATCCCGCCATCCGCCGGAGTTCCGCGAGATCGATATCGCCGCGTAACCCGGGCACGATGATGGGCTCGGAGAACAAATCGGGATCCCGGTTTGCCATCGCGAACAGATCTTCCCACGAATCCGGCAGTCCGGTCATCGCGCCGGCTACCACGCCGTCTTCGGCGGCGGCGGCCAACAGCCCGTAGATCGCGGGCCAGCCGTGAGCCTCGATTTCAACGGGTCGTTGATTCGGACGCCCTGTCCGGGCCTGTAGATAAGCGCAAGCCCGCAGCACGTCGTAGACCCGTCGGGCCGCGATGCTGGTTTCGAGCATGAAATGGTCGTTGGCAACCCGGAACTCGGTACTCTTGATCGCCAACCCCTCGCCAAGGTTGCGCTGCCGCATCCGCACCGCGCCGGTTCCGCGCGGATCGAACACCATCGTCAAGTGCCCGTCAGTCAAGCGCCCGCGAATACGGTCCATGTACGGCGTTTGCCCCTGGGTTCCGTCCGGAATCAACAGCAGCGTCGCTTGTGTGACCGGAACGGACGGCGTGTAGACGACGGCAGTGACGATAATACCCGGCTCGCTGAAGAAGAAGATACGCTCCGCCGTGATCCCCGCCTCGATGCTACACGCGCTGCGGCGGACATGCGCGGGCGCTTCGATCGCATCGTGCAGCTTCAGACGGCGAAGTAGTTCCAAGCGGGTCGGTGGCGGCGCGGCGGCGGCGTGCCGCCGCGCGGCCTGCCATTCATCCCGCAGCAGATCGAGGACTGAAGGAGCGTCGGGATAATCCAGCATCACCTGGCCGGACCGGGTACACTGCAAGGTTTCCGGCGTTTCCACCGGCGGGTCCTCAACGCTGGGCGTCACGGTCTTGTCCAAAAGGTGGCGGGCAAACCATTCCAGGCAGCCGCGGCGCAAGGGCGCGGTGTACCCGTGCGGTTCGTCGTCAATACAGACGTCGATCTTGTCCTCGGCGTCAAACAAGCGATAGCAACGCC
>PWZG01000021.1 GCA_003567575.1 PVC group bacterium
CAAACTAGGACAGCGATCCATACGGAATTCAAAGTACTTATCCGTCAGGGTGAGTCGACCTTCGCAGTTTTCTTCCTCAAGAATATGCTGCCAGTAATCGTGACAGGCCTGTAATCCGCCACGCCGAAACTTGTCGGCAAGCGCGACCGATTGCACGCGCCCCAGCTCACGCCAGTATTCCTGCAGATGATCGCTGCCCTTGCGTTCCAGCGCCTTGAACACCTCGTTGTAAAATCTCACGAAATGATCGCTTGGAATCATGATCGGCGTCTCCGGATCGTCTGCACGCAACGTCCGTCGCCGCATACGTCGGTTTCAATCACGAAAGGCGTTCCCTCCGCGAGGGCTTCATTGAGAACGATCGTCTGCCGGCAGAAGGCGGGATCGATCGGGAGTCCCAGCTTTTCGAGGTGCGCCACGGCGGGACAGCGATTGACCGTCAGGCGAATTGCATCCTGCGTTCGTTCGACGCGGTAGCGGCCCCGTTCACGGTCGAAATAGTAGGTCCAGTGTTCCACCAGCGGTTCGGGATCCCCCTCCTTTAGGCTCTCGCGGAGCGAGCGATAGACATCATGCGCGGTACGACGCAACACATCGTCCAGAAAATACTGTCCGTAAGTTTTCCTTAAATAGGCGATGGTGGCATTGGTGGTACGATGGAAATCCATGTGTATCTGCCCCGTTTCCCTGTAACGCATTATTGAATCTCCATTTCTTTATTAAGTTCCGTACCGCGCCACCAGGTCCGGCAACATGGCGATACGATGAAACGGCGCATCGGTCGGCACCTGGTCGCCGGCGGCCAGCAGCAGTCGCGGTGATGTCAGGCGTGTATCCAGCCAGCGTTTAACGCACTCTACAAATTCGTCATCCGACGCACCGGGTCCGAAAATCGTCGCTGGAATGCCGCCGGAAAGGATCAGTTGCGGCCCGGCTTCGGCGCGCATTTCCGCCGGGGTATGGGCAAACATGGGCGCGGGCGTAAGGGCATCCGCGCAATCAACACCGCATTCCGCCAGCCACCCCAGCACACCGCGGCTCTCGCCGTCTACATGTATCGCCAGATACTTGCCCGCGGCATGCAGCCGGCGTGCGATTTCCGTATAATAGTCACGCACATAACGCTCAAAGAAATCACGGGTTTGCACATTGCTGTCGTAATTATCGCTGATGATCAGGGTTTCAAACGGGCCGTCAATAATGGCATCCAGAATCCGCAGGTTACAGGCATTAACCGCGTCCACCAGACGCCGAACCTTTTCGGGTTCGTCAAGAACGGCAAACACGGTTTTTTCCACGCCCATATTGCGGGAGATCAAGTAGCCGGATCCGGAATACGGTAATTGGGCGTAGGGATAGGCCAGATCGCCCAACGCGGTTTGCCAGGCATGATAATGGTCCCAGCGAGGACGGCATTGTAATCGTTCCATCAGAAATTCGACCGCCTGAAAATCGGCGGTAGAATCGAGTAAATGCTTGCGGATACCGTAGGAATAACTATCCGGATTAAACACCCGCTCTTCATGAAGCGTTCCCAGCGGCGTCGAGATTCGCGTGGTAAAGATACCGTCTTGCGTGCTGGATCGGATCGACACCTCGGGATCGTCCGGCAAGACGGTATAGAATCCGCCCATCTCGACGTATGCCACCGCACCGACTTGCTTATGCAGATTGACCAGTCCCTGTTCAACCTCCGTGAATCCGGACAGATTGAAAGGGACATGCATGTTCTTCTTGTACCAATGCGACAAATCCAGCATCAGGGGAACCTGATCCGGTTGCCGACCGGAATATACGGCTTGTACACGTTCGTTGGGTTTCATTCAGGATTTTCTTTCATTTTTCGTAATACCCAACGGTATTCGCGGGCGATTCCTTCGGCCACATCGTTGACGGCCAGCGCTTGCGGCAGCACGTCGTACGTGTAGGTCTCGATTTCCAGATGTTCGGTAATGCCGCAAGACAGCAACCGGAAAAAACGCGGTGTCAACAATTCGCGTGTAGAGCATAGATCACCCGATTGGTCAAAGAATAGGGGTACGTGAAAATGGACACGCCACCGTTCACCGCACACCGCCGGCGCGGCGAGGGCATCCGGCAGATCGCGAAACCCGGCGATTGCGCCGCCGGCCTTTTGTCGCCGTGTCTGATGCAGATATACCGGTTCACGGAATTCACGCAATACCGTAGCGGCGTTGGCGCCCTCGCCTACGCTTAACGCGGCGCCGAGATGGATTTTGCTTATTGGTACCTTCGCCTCTCGCAACCGTTCCAGGCCGGCAACCAAATCCTCGAATTCAACCGCCATATGCGTGGTATCGAAACAGACACCGATATGCCGCGCAAGCAGTTTCGCGGCCTCGGCGCTGTTCAAGCCGCGGGTTCGCTGTAACCAGGGAATACCGAATTCCATTAACGTACCGCGAAAGAAGGCAATGGTTTCGTCGACGGTCCCCAGCAAGCAGTCCGGTTCGGGTTCGAGCGCGATGGTAATCGATTGTCCCGTTCGTGTCAGCGTATCGGCGGCGTGCGCGGCGGCGGCAACCAGATGTTCCACGATCTGTTGTCTGCCGTCCATGCTGGAATCGAGTTCAGTCTTGTAGGCGCCGGGAACCGTCGAAATACTACCGTTGACACCGTTGGGCAGCAGGGCCGCCAGAATATCCGTCAACACGTTGGTATAGTCGAGTCGCTCACGCCGACGCCAATCCGGCCGATAAACATCGGCCTTTACCGGATGTCCATGAAATCGGCCATACGGAAACCCGTTGATCGTAAACACGTAGAGCCGGTTGGCATCGCAGAATTCATGGAATTCGACCAGCCGATCGGTGGCGGCAAGCGTCATCGCCGCCCTGCGACTCAAACGCAGGCCGAGCCCGAAATCATCATCGGGAGAGCCGACCTGGTTTCTGACGCGCAGCGTCGTTTCGCGGATCGCCGCGAAATTTTCCTCCCAGGTTTCGCCGGGATGCACGTTAAGACAATAGGTTAAATGCAGTGGCGGTTCGTCACTTAATTTCATGGTATCTACATTTCGCAAGTATCCGTGGTGTCGTTGCCGCCGACATCCCTTCGATCGTGCGTTATTTTTCGCGGCCCACAATCTCGGCGATATTGAGCGCATGATCGCGCATCCGCCGGTAATAATTGAGCATATCCATATAGACGGTACTTTGCAGCGGCGGGAGATCATGGTCGCAAAGCAGCGCCAGATGGCGTCGCCGGCAGTCTTTCATGAAACGGGTCACCGCCTTGCCGGCACTCTGGGCTTTCACCATGCAATTAACATCGTCGGCTTCCAAGGCTTCCCGGATCATGCGGGCGTAATCGGCCACCTGGCGGTGCAGGGCCAGCAGGTCTTCCTGTTCCTCCGGCAGTAACGTAATCGCGTTTTTACGGAGTTTAGCGATACCCTTGGCGACCGAGACGATATAATCGCTTAAACTTTCGTATTCATCGGCCAGGCGAAGTTGTCGGCGCGCGGTACCCATGACATTATGCGAGATTTGGCCGCTGACCAGTTGGCCGAGGAAAACCACGACTTCCTCCTGTATACGATCAAGAACTTCCTCGCGTTCAAAAATGGACTTAATCCATTCTTGATGCTCTATTCCGGGCTCCAAAATATGATGCTCAAGCCATTCGAGCATTGTGTCGATACTGCGTGCCATGAAGTGAATTTCCTTGGCCGATTGCACGATGCCGAGTTCCGGAGTGCTTAACATGCGGACATCCAGGTACGTCAGGTGGGCGGTTTCACGCACTCCGGCTTTATCCGGCGCCAGCCGGGTGACCAACCAAGCCAGCGGTTTCAGTAATGGTATAAAAATCAGGGTATTGACGACGTTAAAACCGGTATGCGTCAGGGCGATCGCCGCCAGGATATATGGATAAACGGCTTCCCCACCGCGCATGACCATTGTGTTCGGATCGTGTCCGATCAAGGTATGAATCAGCGGCATGTAAACCGGCAGAAACAAAATCGATATCCACAGGGCGCCGACCAGATTGAAGGTGATATGGGCATAAGCGGCCCGGCGGGCATTGGTACCGACGCCCAGCGAGGCCAGCAAGGCCGTGATGGTGGTGCCGACATTCTCGCCGAGAACAAGTGCGGCGGCTGTTTCAAAACGGATAACGCCACTCATCGCCAATCCCATCGTGATCCCGAGCGTGGCCGACGATGATTGAACCAGAACCGTCAACAGGCAACCCACCAGCATGCATTTCAACACCCCGCCATAGGTGGCCGCGTCGAAGGCGTAGAACCAAAGGCGGTATTGTTCCATGTCGCGCAAAGGCCGGAATCCGTTGCTCATCAGTTCCAAGCCAAAGAAAACCATGCCGACCCCCATCACGGCCATACCGGTATAGCGGACGCCGTCACGTTTTGAGAAAAGGTAGAAGAACGAAGCCGCACCCAACAACGGCAATCCATATTTCCCGATGTTGAGCGTCAGAATCCAGCCTGTAATGGTTGTACCGACATTGGCGCCCAGAATAACACCGATCGATTGGGTCAGCGTCATGAACCCGCTGTTGACCAGCCCCACGACCATCACGGTGGTAATAGAGCTGGACTGAACAACGCAAGTGACAAAAATTCCAACCATCACGCCCAGCAGACGATTGTCCGTAACTACCGAAATCACTTTCCGCAATCCTTCGCCGGCAACGCTTTGCAGGCCCTCCGACATATGTTTCATGCCGACGAGAAACAGTCCCAGTCCGCCGACCAGCGAAAAAAGCATTTGTAAAACGATCACAAAGGCAATGGTATCCGATTCTGAATTCATAAACTTCCGCTATTCAAGATTATCGCAAGAAACTTGTCGGGCATGATCAACCGATTGAGACGTCGCACGGAACGGACCGTGGACAAATTACACCCATTTCCTGCCGGCAAATTCCGGAAACACGCATTTCTCCACAATGACGCAGCGTGAAACAAAGTGACTCCGTTGTAACGGGTGGAATAATGGCAAAAACTGTCATGATATGTCAAGCATCCATGCATGTAGCGACAAATATGAGACGATTAATAAGCGTGAAGAAGTCTCTCGTTCGTTCGCTCACGGAACCGCGCTGGATCGTTATCGGTCTGCTCGCCGCGATCGCGATGGCGAGTGGAAAGGTACAGGGACTCGGTATGGCGGTGGAGCGCTGGTGTCTGATTGCGAGGACATTGTTTGATGTCGGGGTTAATTTACCCTGGATGTCCGGTGCAACCGATCTGGCCGGCCTGCCGCGGGTCATGGTGGGCATCCCGTTCCGTGATCCAGTGGTCGATATGGGCGCATACGAGATGTTGCCGTTGCGGGGATCCAACTTCCTGCTTCGGTAACTTTCAAAAATCACATATCGTAGACGGGAAACTCCGCGTCTTCTTCCGGGACGTCCTCTTCGGGAACATCATCCGGGGCCGCGACGCGATAGATCATGACCGGCATCATGATGCCGCCGGTTCCGATTTCCGCCAAATCACCGAAGGAACAGCGCACGGCGATCGTGTTTTTGCCGGGTTGCAGCGCGTCGCGAATACGGGTATATTCGGCGGGTCGCATGAACCCGCGTTGTTCGTAGAGGATTTCACCGTCCTGATCCCGAAGCGGTTGTCCCTCCCCGTCATATCCGCGCGGCAGACGGATCCCGTTAAGGTATACATCGACATTGTAATCGAATCCGGCAAAGAACAGCCGCAGATCGCCATGCAATTCTTGTTCCACCAACTCGAAACGGGTCCGATACCATAGATCATGATGATACCAAAGCAATCCCTGATCGGACCAACTACCGCTAAAGGTCGCCATGTCGCCCCAGGCGCTATCGTCGAAATCCGGCGCGCCCCAACCCTGTTCCGAGCCAATCAACGTTTCATCCGTTTGCGCTTTCCAGACATCCGGTAACAAGACCACGTTCCGGCCGCCTTGCTCGATGATCCCGGCGGCCCGATCCACGCTACGGCCGAAAAACGAATTATAGTAACTGAGCGTGTATTGACGGTGTCCCCATTCGGGATCTTGATTCGACATCATCTCAAGATGGGCCCGCAAGTCCCGCTGCACCGTACCGGCCTGACTGAATTTCCCGGCGGCCAGATGTTTGCGGATATCCATGAACAAGTCGGCCACCCGCACGCCGGCGGCGGTCATGGCAACCGCCTCCCTGACCCGCTCGGAACGGGCGCGGCGGCGACCTTCCTCCATCCATATCCGGCATTGCGCGAGAAACTCGTCGGTCCAAACGTGATGCGCGCCGTACAAACTGCCGACATGGGTATCGGTTTGCGCGTAGCGTTCGTCAAGTGCCGTCCAATAGGCGCGCATGGGCGCGGCAGCTTCGGCATAAAAACCGTTGTAAAACCGCTCCATCTCGGCATCGATATCGATCTCGGGATTCCACATGAAACGGGTGCTGAGATACTGATGCGGCGCGTACAGGGACCAGGCATTGATGCATTCGGTCGTAAACGCCACCATGTCGAGATCGAGTTCACGCAGTAATTGCTGTTGATAACGATAGAAATCGATTTTGCTCCACGGCAACACGACATCCGCCAGGTTGAAATTGTAGTTGTAGAATCCCAGCTTATCCGTCATGGAGGCCCATTGACGGATTTCCTCCAAGTGTACCATGTTCATTTCACAAATCGGATTGCCTACGCCATGCAGACGGCAACGCCGGATGGGCGCGATCATCGGCATGACGTTGGGATGGATTTCCGTCACTTTAAGCGGTGGCCGCGAATACTCGCTGTATACATAGAAGCCGAGCAATTTGTCGGGATACTTCCTGCTGGTCATGGCGGCCAGATCATTGGCGAATTTCAGGATGTTATCGGTATAGCACGGCCAGCCTCGGGAATGCTCGATATACCCGTCGGTATGCAGTTTGCTGCAACCGTCGCACTCGCACAAACCGCCGCCGTCGCTGGGACCGCACTCGAACACCAATTCGTTGGGACGCTGGGCCATCCATTGCAGGA
>PWZG01000120.1 GCA_003567575.1 PVC group bacterium
ACAACGCCGTCATTTTGCCCGCCCTGCGCATGGTCTGGCTTACCGTCCAACTCGCCCGCGCCAATCATTTGGGCGAGATCGAGCATAAATGGCAGACCGAACTCGAATCGCTGGGCAACCGATTATTCGACGAGGCGGCGCCCCTGGTCTGTCACGCCGATCTGCACCTGGCCGTTTCCGCCACCAACCGGTTCGATTTCGAGAACGCCGGCCAGGCGCTGACCCGCTGGCGCGATGTTGCGCCCGCCGTTCCCGGCTTGCGGTATTGGGGACAAATCCAATCGAGTTTCGGACAACACGCCGCATTCTTAGGCGACAATACCCGCGCCATCCCTCTATTCCGCGAGGCCATGGCTGCCTTCGAGCGGCTCAGCGATCCGCAATCCAAACAACGCGACCGTTTACAAACCGGCGCCTACCTGGCGATTGCCCTGATGGATGATCCGGCGACCGATGCCGGGGAGGTTCGCCGCGCCGTCGAGTTCGTTATCGGCAAGCTGCCGGATGCGGCGGTGCGCCTGGCCGCATCGGAGAATCCCAACGACCGGTATGCGCATCATCTGCTTTTGCGTTGGCTGGTTCAGCGCGGTGATCCGGACGTTACCCGCAAATATATCGAGCAACGCGAATTCTGGCAAACCGGAGAAGGACATCCCTGGCCCTTGATTCAGCTCTACCGCGGCATACTGCTGCGCGAGACCGATCCGGAAGCCGCCGTCAAACTGGCCCTCGACGGCGCCGACCGCGCGTTCAGCGCCCAGCAGGGGCCGACCGTCAACGTCATCGGCGCCTGTTGCCGCGCGGTGGCCGCCGCCTGGGGAACACCGTGGCCGGAAGGCGAAAAGGAGCTTGCAAGGCTTAAATCCAAGTTGCCGGCCGCCGCCGACCGCATCGACCTGCTTGCCAGCACACTGCAATCGCCGGAAGACCCCCTGGATCTGTTGCGGGGGGTATTACCGTTTAATTTCAGGTGAAGCAATAGCCTCAACTACTATCGCGATTCAATCAAAAGGAGTTCAAGTCAAAAAGCATGCGTGAGTTCGCCCATAGCATTCTCAACTATTTTGCCGCGTATAACGAAACCCGCTTCAAGTTCGGCAAGCGACTCCCGTACGAGTGGGGCGACGACGCCACGACGCTGGATTTGTCCGTTTTCCCCGAGTTTGAGGAGCAACTGCTGGCCGCGATCGCCGCCGGTCAAGCATTTTCGCTGACCGTCCCGCAAGGTCGCCATGTTGTCAACCTTGATCCGGAGATTGTCCGCGCCGAGTTGACAGAACTCATATCGGCGACATTCAATGATGACTTCCTGGCGGCACAGGTTGACGAAGCACGCGATCGATTGCTGGCGTCGTTGCCGGAAGATGAGCGGGATGGCATCCAACAACGCGCCGCAAGGGAAGGAATGCGGCAGTACAACCTTGCATTAAGACAGGCCGTTCGGCAGGCGCTGATCGATCTGCAAAGCCGTCGGATCGAGGATCTTCGTTCCCGCCTGGACTTCCGCGATGTCCCACCCTCGACATTTAACCCGATGCGTGAGGATCAGCGGATTTACGACGATTTAACCAAAAAGACGACATCCCGTTCGGATGTCGCGGGCTACGTTGATGAAGTCCGGGACTATTTGGCGCATCAGCCGTTTGCCTACACGATCTTCGATCTGCATCTATGCCTCCGTCAATTTCTGGAATTCGTCGGGTTACAGGGTGTCCACGTATTTTTTCACGAAATAGCCGGCCAACAAGGGCCGCGATACCCGCTGTTCACGGTGGAAGTGACAGGAACGGACGACGCTGATGGGTGTCGGATATCGAGTGTTCGCGATATCCTGATGCTCAACACTCCCGCGATAAATAATTATGAGTTCGACACCGTGCTGACCACGCCGCGGGCTTGCCGGTTCGATGAATCCGCCACGCACATTGCCGTAATCGAACGATTTCTCCAAGCAAAATACAGTGTCGGCGAACCCTTCGTCCTGCGACCCCGCTTTCAGTCGCTGGTCGGCGATGCGATGCCGGCCGTGCGCTACCGCATTGGATTGCAAGCCGTCAAGGACGAGGATCGCCGGATCCTGGATTACTCGGAATTGATGACGACACTCGATGAAGGCGCCGGCCGGAAATTCAGCGATCTCCTGGCGCGGTATGTGGGCAGCAACGTCGAGAACACGGCCGCCGAGGTCGACCGGACATACCGGGATCGCTATCCGCGCGCTTCGGGCGAAAGCCTGGTCCCCAAGAGCCTGGGCGTTCCGTTGCGGCTGAACGAAGCGCAACGACGGATATTGACCGCGGCGGAAAATCCGCGCAATGAAATCATGGTTGTGGACGGACCGCCCGGAACGGGGAAATCCTACACGATTGCAGCCCTCGTTTATCTCGCCAACCAGTTAGGCCGGTCTGTCGTCGTCACGTCACACAAGCGCCAGGCGCTGGATGTGATCGAGCAGACCTTGACTGAGCAGTTTAAAGAACTTCATCCCCAGGCGAAACCGTCGATTCTCAGGCTGGAGAAAAGCACCGCTTCCGGCGGGATCAATACACTTCGGAACACGCTCTCGACCCAGGCGGTCAATGCTGCCCGCAGACGCGCCGAGGATCTGCATGGGGATGCCGTTGAATCCGACAGGGAGCGGATTCGTCAGGCGATCACCGGCGAGTACCACGACTTCTGGCAACAGGCCGACGGTTGCGAGCAACGTCTGCGTCTCGTCCGGGATTGGACAATGGAATTGGAGGCCTTGTTGGACGGGATACCGCAACCGCACCCGACACCGCGGAGATTCCCCCCGGATAATCCCCCCAAGCCGGATTCCCTCCGGCGACTGATGGCCGCCATGACGTCAAACATGCCGACGTTGAGCCTTCAATCCCTCGTAGCCTTGTCCGATGCGCGGGAGCGTATCCCCGGTATGTTACGCAAATGCGATGAGCTCAGCCGTCTTGGCCGGGACGTGCCCGACGAACTGCCGGACAGGGTGCCGGATGTACCCTCTCAAGCGGCCGGTTTTCGCCGGATTCTGGACCGAATTACGAGATGGACCGAACCTGGTGCAATGCTTGCAAACTGTCGGCCCGACGCTTTGGAACCTGAAAAGCCGGTCGATATGCTTGGCGCCTTGCGATTGACCTATGATGACGCCAAGGCGGCTTGCATACTGGTTGACCGCCTGGCATCCATCCAGGCCAAAATGTTCGGCGGAATCCTGCGCCGGAAGGAAATTGCGTCCGCGACCAACTGCATGGAAGCCGATTACCCAGAAATTGCCGCCGTGGTCAAGGAACATGGCGCTGTGCCGGTACGCGACGCCCTGCAAATCCGGATCGACGCGGTCGACGCGCTCAAGCGGGAATGTCCGTTTGTTTCCCCGGACTACCTGATCTCGGGCCATGTGGAATATACCCCCGACGCTCTCCGCGACGATCTCGACATGCTCACGAGCCTGGAGTATGCGCCCGTGGCGGAACGGATCGCACAGTTGACATCGCAACCGCTTGCGGATACGCCCTTCCCGGCGCTTGTTGCCGCATCCGATCAATTGCTTGACCTGGCCGGATACCTGTCCCTGCGATCGGAGGTCGCGACATTCGCGGGGCACGTCGGCATGGATATGTCCGATTTACCCCGGCTATACGCAACGCTCCGGAATGTCGGCGCGGCCCTCGAATCGGTGCATGATGAAGACATGGCTTCGTTAACCGTGCTGTTCGACGCCGGTCGGGAATTCCTGGCCGCTCTCGGTATCGAAAGCCATGACGTTTCCTCGCTATTCCGGTTCTGCGCCGACAGCCGGCGCATGGACCATCTGCTGCGGTTCATCGAGTTGCACGGCAGGCTCAGCGCATTCGATGAACCGAAGCCGCCCGATGCCGCCAGGGTGGCGACGTTTTTCGACAAAACCCATCGGCTGCTTCAGCGCGATGTCGACGATCGTTTTGCGGGACTTCTCAATTACATGGGTGATGTTGCGCGAATGCAGACCGCGATCGATTCGGGAAAACGCATTACCGTTGAACAGGCCCGCGTCCTGTTGGACGGCTTGTCGTGCCTCATCGCCGAACCAGCGTTGATATCCCAGCACTTTCCGATGGAGCCGGGCATGATCGACTTCCTGATCATCGACGAAGCCTCGCAGGTGTCGATCGCGGAATCCATATCGCTCATGCTGCGTGCCCGGCAGACGATTGTGTTCGGCGACGAACTCCAGTACGGCGCGGTCGGCGCCTTGAACGTCTCGCAACGCTACTCGGAACATTATTTCAAGGATATTCTGACGGCATACGCGAAAACCCAAACCACCGCCATCCCCGACGCGGAACGCGATCGTCTGGCTCGCGAAGCCTCAGAAAATCCGGATGAGGAAACCGAGGAATCCAGCAGTATCATTCCCGTTGCGCCCGGTACGCGGGAATGGCTCAAGACATTCAGCGTGCGCACGTCCACCCTGGCCTTCGCCAAGGCGTTGCAGAATTATTCCGCGTCGCTTAATACGCACTTCCGCAGTTTTCCCGAGATCATCAGCTACTCGAACGATGTCTTCTACCGCCCAAGCCAGATCGAGCTGGTTACCAACCGTATCCGCACCAAGCCGATCGGCGACGTGTTGCGATTCCTGCCCGTCACGACCCGAGGTATGTCGGGCCGCAACGTCAATCTCGATGAAATCGAGGCCATTCAGCGCGATATCGAGCGGATGACGGCGGACGACTATACCGGCACCATCGGGGTAATCTGCTCGTTCAAGGAACAGACCGCGCGCATGGACGAGATCGTCCGTAAAAAAATGGCCATTTATCCCGACCTGGTCCGCAAACATAAGTTCGCGATCTGGTTTGTCGGCGATGTACAGGGCGAGGAACGCGACCTGGTCTATTACTCGTTCGTGCAGGACAAGACGTATGACAATGCCGATCTCAAGACCATTTACCCCGCGCTGGGAGGCTCGGCCGACAATATCCGCCGCCTGAAAATGCAACGCCTGAACGTCGGCTTCAGCCGCGCCCGAGACATGATGGTCTTCGTGCACAGCATGGAGATCGGCGACTACAGCGATACCCGCCTTGGCGATGCGCTGCGCCACTATGAAAAAATCCTGGCGGCCACGCACGACCATTATATCGAGGACGAGACGGTCTTCGAATCCCCGGCGGAAAAGCGGCTGTACACCCTGATCGTCCAGACACCCTACTTCCAGGCCAACCGGGACAGCCTGCGGCTGGTCGCGCAGTTCGAAATCGGCCAGTACATCCGCCAGGAATTCCGCCGCTATATTCCCGCCTATCGCGTCGATTTCCTGCTGACCCGGACCGACGGCGGCAAGGAGAAATCGCTGATCATCGAGTACGACGGCCTCGAATTCCATACCAAGAACCCGGATATCGTCACCGCCGACAATTTTGACCGTGAATACCTGGAATACGACATCGAGCGGCAGATCGAGCTGGAGAGCTACGGCTATTCGTTCCTGCGGATCAACAAATTCACCCTGACGCCGACCGCGGAATGCAAGACCCCGGTGGCGGTGTTGGATCACCTGCTGCGAACCAAAATGAGGGATGTTTAGTCATGGATAAGAGAGACCTGACCGTGTCAGTGGTCCACCGGCAGAACATCCTGAACAACCCCTATGCTGTCGCCGAGATCGAAAAGGCGGCCGGCATCACCGGGTTCCTGTTTGAGGGCAAACCTGTCCTGCCCAAGGAACTGGTGGCTACGTTCTTCGAGGTTACCCCCCGGACAATCGATACCTATATCGAGAAATTCGGCGAAGAACTGCGCCAGAACGGGTATGAAGTAATTCGTGGTAAACGCTTGAAGATGCTTAAGTTACTCATATCTGAGAGCGATGTCGACGAAGCAAACTTCGTTAACATAAAGGCCCCCCAGTTGGGCCTCTTCGATATGCGGGCTTTTCTCAATCTTGCGATGCTTCTGACGGAGAGCGACAGGGCCCGGCTTCTCAGGCAGGCGATGCTTGATATTATGCTTGATACCATTAATATCCGCACCGGTGGGGCCACCAAGTACATCAATCAGCGCGAAGAGGATTTCCTTGTTGCCTACTTTGAGGAGGAAAATTACCGTAAAGAGTTCACGGATGCGCTTAATGAGTGCGTGGCCATGGGAAATTTCAAGTACGCGATGTATACGAACAAGATTTACGTCACAATCTTCAGGGAGAATGCTCATGAGTACCGCAAGATCCTACGCCTGCATGCGAAAGACAAGGTGCGCGATACCTTCTATTCTGAGGTCCTGGACCTGATCTCGGCCTACGAATACGGCTTGGGCAAGAAGATCCGTGAGACCTCCGAACGCAAGGGACGCAAGCTGACGGCCGCTGAGGTCGACCACCTGTACGCAGAAGTCACTGAGACCCCGTTGCTGAAACCGTTGATCGAGAAGGCACGTAACAAGATGGCCAGTCGGGACTTGGCCTTTCGGGATGCCCTCCACGACCAGCTCAAAGAGTACGTTACGCCCGTGCAACGCGAAGAGTTTGAGCGGTTCCTGGGGGAGAAGAGCAAAGAACTTTCGGAGCGATTGGAAGAAGCCAAGGACGTGATGAAGCGGCTGAAGGAGCGAGAATAGATGCCGCTGGTCTACATATCACTTGAGCAAGCCATTGAAGTGCATGGCAAAACGGTAGAGGTAAGCGGCGGGGGAGCCATGGGGCAGCTTAACGTTGGGCAACTGGATAGCGTGCTGGAGCACATCCAGAATGATCTCTACTACCCGACATTCGAGGATAAGCTCACGCATCTCTTTTTAACATTCCCACAGCGAGGTCCCATTGAAATCAATTGAGCTCACCGAACCGGAAAATATCACCCTGGCTCGATGCCTGAGCGAAGGCACCGAGCCGCCACCCGAGCTGGCAAGGAAACTGTTTCCCAGCCAGTTCACGCACGACTTCAAGACCCTGCACGATGCCCGCATCCCCACCATCGAGTACGCCGGCAAGCGCCCCGAG
>PWZG01000197.1 GCA_003567575.1 PVC group bacterium
CAAAACCATCCCTTGCTGTTGCAGAAAAACCGTTGTCTCTTCCGTGTCAATTTCAATGCGACGGAAATCGACAAGCGTCAGCGCTTGTGCCAGTGTTTCCGCATCCGGAATTTCCGGCTCGTCGGTCGCGGCGTCACGCCAACTTTGCAGCAGCGGCGTCATTGTCGGATCGAACATCCCGTTACTTAACCGAGCGTATTTGATGGCTAGCGCCACGGTGTTCAGTGTAACCGGCGACACGGCGACCGGGACCATGCCGGCTGCGCGATTGATTGCCGCCAATTCGCTGTCGGTGCGGTACAGGCTCATTTTTTGTTCGATATCCGCAAACACCGCTTCTACAATATCCGCCGCCTCGTCAAGTCGGGCGGCGGAATGTGCCGGCAGCGTAACGGAGGCCTGGGTGCCCATGACCCAGATGGTCCTCGATGATATGGAAGCTGCCGGAGACCGTGGCTCCCCGCAGCCGGCCGCGGCCAGCAGAACGAAAGCTCCCGCCGCGGCGTGGTAGAGCAGACGGGATGCCATGCTCATCAAGCTGTATCGCCGTTTAGCATTCATTGCATGTTTTCCGCGGCATCGTTTTCGGGACCACATCCTTACGGCGTTTCGGTAGCGCGGAATGATCCGTGCGGCATGGGCGTCAGGGTTACCACCAGCCGGCTTGGGGCGCCGGGATGCGGCGGCGCCAGATTGGCCATGGCGCGAACATTTCTTTGCTTGCCATCGGCGGTAGAAATCATGACCATGTTGCCCATCCAGAAGCCGCCTTCCGACGGGGTGCGGACCAGCGCGTTAACCGCTTCGTTGGAGGTGAAAAAATCGCCCATAAACCGTTTCAGAACATCTTCTTCGGATGTCGATCCCGACATTTTGACAAACGCCGGATTGGCAAACTCAATCAAGCCATCGGTGTTGCATACTGCGATCGCGGTGCCGGCGCCGCGAATCGCGTCATCGCGCAATGATTGTTGATCACGTGATTTCTCGCGACGTTCCATATTGCGGATCGAAAAAATCATGTCATCCTTGTTGAATAATCCGATATTGTTAATGGCGATTTCCGCTGGGAAGATCGTTTTGTCTTTGCGTTTGCAGACGGCGTTGATTACGGTAAAACGGCCGGTATCCGTATGATTCCTGATTTTAAATAGGATTTTGGCATTGACGCCGCGGACGAGCTTTTCAATCGGCGTATTCCAGAACTCGTCATCGGAATAGCCGAAAAATTTTTCCGCACGCCGGTTGCCGCAGAAGATCGTGCCTTTGGCATCGACCAGCAGCACGGCGTCATAAAGTCCGTTCAACAAGCGCCGGTACAGGACGAATTCCCGATCGTCGCTGACCGTGCCGGATGCGGCGTGGCCGTCGGGATCGCCGTCGCCTTTCAGGATATCGCCGATATTGCTGGAATCACCCAGTAATTCACGCAGTTCAGCCGAATCGGACAGGGAAGTGGTGTCGGGTTCCGTCGTTACGACGGATTCGGCGGGTGGCGGTGATTCCGTAACCGGCGCCGATTCCGCGGGCGCCGATTCCGCAGATTTCTGTTTATTTTTCGCGCGCGCAGAAAAAAAGAATTTCACCATGGCATGATTCCCTTTGGCGATTGAACTATTCCAAATCCGACAGATCGATTCGAATCGTCATTGACGATAAATCCACATTCTGTCCGTCGGCTGTCTCGCCGGTTCCCGCCGGTGCGCCTGCCGTGGTTCCCGTTTTTGCAATCAACAGCGGCGCGGAGCACGCGGGACAATTCACCTCCATCCCCAACATTTCGCAGGGGGCTTCAATTTCCTGGCCGCAGGTTTGGCAGTTTAGGGTTATAAATTCCTGTGCTGTTTCCGACGCGATCGGGCCATGCACCGGTTTCATTCGCTGCTCGGCGATTTCATGGTCGACCGGTTTCCGTTGTTGTGGCACTTGGATCGGGTTGTTGCAATAAGGACACTCGCCCTTCATGCCTGCCTCGCCCGGCGCGGCGGATAACGTGCTTTTACATTCAGCGCATTCGAACAGTATCTGCCCTTGCGTTTCTGGTTCCGGGGGGATTGCCTGTTCGGGAAGGGTCGGGGGCGCGGGCGGCGTGACAGCGGGCGGCGTATCCGGTGTCGCCGCAGGTTCGTCGATGATGCTAACCAAATCGTCACGCCGGGGTGCAATCGCATCCCTTGCGGGTTTCAATGGCAGAATTTTCAGCGCGTTTCGTTCCCCGATACGCATCAGGCGGCCGGTCGCCGGATTACGGCATTGGGTGGGCTTTTTGCGGATAACCTTCAATTTACAGATGCGCGGGATAATAAATCCGTTGTGCGCTTCACGGAAGGCAATGGTTGCCAGCGAATCCAGTATGCGCGCGACATCTTTTCCGTCAAGGTCTGTGGCGGCCGCCAATTCGGAAACCAGCATTGCCTTGCTCAACCTTCTGCCCATTGTCGATCCTCCTTAGCGGTCGGAAACAATCACCATACCCGCATGTGGTTGCAGAGGGATGTTAACTGCCTTCGTGATGTATGTCCATTCCATGTTTTCCAGTTACCCCCCCTAATTCGTCCGCTCATTATTGTGTCATATCCTCGCGATCAGGTCAATTATTTGTTAGACGTGAACCACGGTGTTGGTCTCGATCGAACGTATGGCGGCAGCCAACACTTTCTGAGCCGCCAGACCGTCGGCGCCGGAACCATCGATTGCCGCCGGCGCGACCCCTTGCCCGACCTGCTGTAGAAAGGTGTCGATCCGGTTGCGAAACGTATCCGTGAAATCACGCATGCCGCCGAACAGCGGATTGGTATAAACCGTTTTTTCCAAATTGCCCGCCGGATAGAGCGTCAGTTCCCTGAACATATCGTCGAGTACGAAACGTCCTTCGAGTCCGGCGACTTCGCAACGTTCCATCGGGTGTCCTCGTTCGATGTCGTAGCTGCCCGTAAGGGAGCCGACGGTATCGTTGGCGAAACGGAAATTGAATTGCGCGGTAGACCAGATGCGGCGGCCCGGCGCCCGCATCGCGAAACAGTGGACCTCGATAATGTCCCCGCAATAATAACGCATGACATCAATGGTGTGCGGATGCAGCGATTTGATGTGGAACCAGGGTGACGTTTCGTTTGGGTTCTTGATCCACATACTCATGTTGATAAACAGCGGTCGTCCGATGCGCCCTTCATCCATCCAGCGTTTGGCCAGCTGCGCTGCCGGCGTGAACCGATGGTTCAAGTTGACACCCAGACACCGGTTGCGTTCGGCCGCGCGACGGACCATGATTTCCGCGGCGGCGATGTCGTTGCTGATCGGTTTCTCGCAGAGTACATGGCATCCGGTCTCCAGCGCTTGCAGGGTTGGCCCGGCATGGTCGCCGCCGTTCTCGATGCCGGAGGTGGTGACGCTGCAAATGTCAGGTTCCAGTTTGGCAAGCATCGACGGTGTGTCGTAGAAGGCGGGGACGCTAAGACGCTTCGCGGCGTCATCGGCGCGTTGGCGGTCAATGTCGCAAACGCCGATCAACTTTGCGAGCGGATGCGCCTTGTAAATCGCCGCATGCCGGTTGCCGATGGCGCCCATGCCGATCACGGTAACGCGTAACATGGTGTTTTAATCTCCTTTGGTCAGGACGGGTATTTCGTATCCGAACTTTCGCATGGCCTTTTCCAGAAAAGGGAAATAGTTTTGTTCCGTATCCAGTTTCCAGCGGTCGACGGCTTCGGGCTTGACTGGAATCCGTGGCAGCGGGATGCCCAGGAACGTTTCGAGCCGTCGCACGGTCTCGTCCTGGCGACGGACGAAGTCTTCAAAACGGATTTCGATCGTCTTTGCTGGTGGTGGCGTGGACTGCACCAGTTCATACTGGTAAAACCATGAAATCGCGCGCTGTTCCCGCGGGTTATTCGTGGGTGGATACGGGATGTTGAAATCGCTCAGATCATCGGTGACGTGGCGGCCCAGAATACAGTCGCGTGGATTACGAATCCAGAAAATGACGGCCATGTCCGGAAACAGACGCCGGATCCATGGATAGACCAGGGTTGTTTCCGGTATTTTCCAGCCGCGATATTCGCTCTCATGCGTCATGACACTGTGCAGGTAGGTTTGGATCAAGTCCGTGAATTCGGCAGGGATCGGCATCGTGTGCAGGGCTTCGAAATCCCATTGCAATCCGCCGGTCCAGCGTACGTATTGCGCCATGACCCGGCAGGCGTCATACATCGGATCCGGTGGCAACAGATCGCCGGACGGGTTGAGCGGCGAGCCCATGAATACGCCGGCTTCGGATAACGTATGCGACATGGCGCGCGTTCCCGAATGACCTCTTCCAATGACGGTAATCAGCATGACGATGAATCTCCGGTTTCTGACGGTGTTAGAAAAAGGTTAATGGTATTGGCGATTCGGATGCCGTCGGCCAATGCCCGTACCGCCAGTGATGCGCCGGCGCCGGCGTCGCCGGCCAGAAAAATTCCCGGGATGGCCGTCATTCCGGTTTCATCGCGCAGTGGTCGATTTCCGCATTGCCGTATTGCTTCCAGTTCAGGCGGCAGCCGGGTGTTGCGCGACATTCCGGTAAAACCCAGCGCCAGTAAGACGAGATCGGCCGGGACTTCATGTTCCGTCTCCGGCTTTTCCCTGGGCTGGTTACCGCCTTTCGTTTTAACCCAATCGACGTTTACGCAACGTAATGCCTTTACCCGATCTTTGTTGTCGTCGGATAAAAAAGCGAGGGTCGCCGTTGCCCAGCGGCGTTCCCCGCCTTCATGATGGCTGCTGGAAACCCGCAGTACGTCCGGCCAGTCGGGCCATGGTGTATGGGCCGGACGAACGGTCGGCGGTTCTGGCAAAATTTCCAACTGGACTACATGCCGGGCGCCCTGCCGCAACGCCGTACCCAGGCAATCGGCGCCCGTGTCGCCGCCACCGATAATCACGACATGGCGGTTACGCGCGCACAGGTCGGCGTCGCGGGTTGCCTGTTCTCCCTGTAAACGCCGGTTTTGTGCCGTCAGGTAATCCATGGCGAAATGGATGCCGTTCAGTTCGCGGCCCGGAATGGCGAGATCGCGGGGTTCGCGCGCGCCGAACGCCAGACATAGCGCTTGGTAGCGGTCCGTCAAATAACGATAAGACAAATCGTCGCCGATATGAACATTACACTCGAAGATTATGCCTTCGGCGCGCATCAGATCGAGACGACGGTCAAGAACCCGTTTCTCCAGTTTGAACTCGGGTATCCCATAGCGCAGAAGGCCACCGGGCCGATGGGCGCTTTCGTAAACCACGACGGAAAATCCAAGCTGGTTGAGACGGTGCGCCGTCGCCATGCCGGCTGGTCCCGAACCGATGATGGCAACATGCTCCGCGCGCCGCAGCGTCGGGGGCTCCGGTTTGATCACGCCCTGATCGTAGCCCCATTCCACCAGCGCCGTTTCAATCTGGCGAATGGCGACGGGTTGCTCTGAAATCCCCAAGACGCAGGCGCTTTCGCATGGCGCCGGGCAAACGCGGGACGTAATATCCGCAAACGGATTTTGCTGCCACAACAGCTCGACCGCATCATGCCAGCGGTGGTTCCAGATCAGATCGTTGAATTCAGGCACCAAATTTCCCAGGGGGCATCCGACCCCGTGACAGAACGGCGTGCCGCAGTCCATGCAGCGCGCCGCTTGTTCACGGATTTCAGCGCTTGAAAGCGGTATCTCAACCGCCCGGTAATCCTTTAACCGTTCCACCACCGGCCGATATACCGGATCGCGACGCATAAACTCAATAAATCCAGTCGGTTTCCCCATCTTCTCAACCCTTGCAATGATCGTCCCGTGTTACGTGATCGTTCGCATTTGCCGTGGCCAAACCCGTCTGTCCGAAATCCCGCATCGGGCGCCAAACCCGGTATACTAACAAACACGTCAAAAAATACAACGAAGAATTGCGTTCACCCGCGATCATGGTATAATCCATGCCATGTCGTCACACCATATCCAATTAAAGCCGATCCTTGAAATCGAAGGATATCGCGACATCGATCGGTGGGGTGCAACCGATCACGGGGGATCACGGACGGCGTCTGTCGCCGACTTCCTGCGATCGCGTTTCGGTGTGTCGATGACAACCGATCCCGATATCGTTGCCGGGTTCGCCGCCGACAGCAGTCATCTCCACGGACATGCCGAGGGACTTGTGCGTCCGCGCAACGAACGCGAATGCGCAGCGGTATTGCGGACGTGTTACGCGACCGGAATTCCGGTAACCATTTCCGGCGGAAAATCCAACCTGACCGGTAGCGCAACGCCGGACGGCGGCATTATCCTGTCCACCGCCCGCATGCTGTCACCAGCGCCACAAACGGACGCCGTGTCGCGTACCGTCTTGGCGCCGGTCGGTATCCTGCTTGAAGATCTGCGTATCGCAGTCAAGAAGCAAACGGCATCTACACGGTGTTTTCCCGTCGATCCTACAAGTCGTGCGGACGCATCACTGGGCGGTTGTCTGGCCTGTAATGCCTCCGGTTTCACAGCCGGCGAAACCGGCGCGATGCGGGCATGGGTGCGCGATCTGCGATTTTTACTGCCTAACGGATACCTTGTTCAGGCGAAACGCGGCGATTACATTTCGGAAGACGGTAAATTTACGCTCGATACGGGATCGGCCATGATCGATTGGCCGGTGATGACCTACCGGCGGCCGTCGATTAAAAACGCCAGCGGTCCGTTCAGCGCGCCGGACGGACGGCTTGATTTTGTCGACTTGGTGATCGGCAGTGAAGGCATCTTCGGGCTGGTCACCGCGTGTACCCTGGGGGTGATCGATAACCCCGGCAATTCCCTTGATGTTTTCTTTTCTCTTCCATCCGAGAGCGATGCGTTGCGTTTAATGGAGGCGGCGCGTACGCATTTCCAAAACGATTTCAGCGGATTGACGGCCTGCGAATATTTCGGCGTCCATTGCCGCCAATACATGAC
>PWZG01000157.1 GCA_003567575.1 PVC group bacterium
AGGTGACCTTGACAGAGAGATCGATCCTTCCCAAGGGATCCTTCTGGTTTCCGTTACCAAAGGTGGCAGCAAGTTTATCCCGCATACCGCGCCGGCGCCGACGGAACCGAATGCGACAATCTTCGGGGGAGGCGACTGGAACATGCTGGCCTGGACCGCTCCCGCTGCTGCGCCGGGCGACTCCAGCCAATGGTATTTCTCGACTATTGCCGCCGCCGGCGACCAGATAATCGTACACGATCCTGCTACCGGACGCGCGCAAACATTCCAGTGGCATGACGGAACATGGCGTAATTTCCCGAATGTGACGGCCGACGCAGATTACGTGATGCCGCAAAATCGTGTTTTCTGGTATCGAGGAAAGGAAACCGGCGGCACGACATGGAAGCCTTAATCGAGATCATTCAACGTAACCATCAATAAATATCCTTAAAACCCTAATAAAAGGAATATCACCATGACAAAGAAACAGCGATCGTTGTTCCGCTCCTTCAATGCCTCGATCCTGACCGTTGCGTTGGTTGCCACGTTGTCAGCGATCCCATACGGCGCCGCCGCCGCCCTGAATGAACTTGACGCAAGAAGCGAGGGGCGTGTTGAGTATGTTTCCAATGCTGACGGGTCCTTGACGGTAAACTTTGCCGCGCAGTCACTCAACGCGCCGCCGCGGTTTACGCGTGCCGCCCTGGCTGCCGACGAGAATGTGGACGGCAGCCCGTTCCGCGGGGATTATATTGCCCGCGGCGTCGCCTACCTATCGTTTCAAGTGCAGGCCGATGCCACGCCCGGTTCGGCGCGCCTGGTATTGTTCGGCGCCGATAGCGGCCGTATTTGGTGGCGCAACGTCGACATCGCGCCGACCGGCGACGGCTCGATGAGCGTCAGTGTACCGCTCTCGGTAAACGATATGTGGGATCGGAATTCCGGCACGGCGGCCAATTGGGCGGCCGATCTGGCCGATGTCGATGTGATCGGCTTGGAAATCCAACAGGGCGGTCGCGATGCGCAATCGTATACCATTGCCGGTTTCGTAATCCGGGACCGCAGCGGCGCCGCGATTGCCGGGGAAGCCGAACTTTCACCGCTGGAAAGAGATCTGCTTGACGCTTTCGGCGTGGCCACCGTCAACGCACTGTCCATCCAACAGAGACTGCTCGACAGTTCGGGTGACGGCATGGCGGACTGGGAACGTATTCTGGCCGAGCATGATGACGCTTTTTATCTCGATATATTCAGTGTTCGCAAAATTGTCGCAGCGGATGACGGCGTACAAATTCGTTGGCCGGCGGTCAAAGGGTCGGTATACGACGTTCATCGCGCGCCAATAGCCAGTATCGCCGATCCCAATGCGTATCAGCCGGTATCTAAGGGCGTGGGCCTTGTAGCGGCCGCGACGCATAATATGCCGTTTGTAGATGAGACCGCTCAAAAGGTAGGGGACTACATTTATCGTGTTATTCGTGTACAGAAAAATTCAGCAATGGGAGAATGAAAAACCATGACTAAGAAAACAAAAAAATCAGTTGTCTTGACCGCTGTAATGCTTCTGGGTGGATGGTCTATAGTTCAGGCCGCACCGATCTTTGAGCATACTTTTGACGCTAACGCAGAAGACTGGACCAGTGATTCCACGCTTCTTGATCACGGTACAGGGATACCGGGCGCCGACGGCGGATATCTCGTACTTGATTTCAATACCGGCGGTTTTAATGACTATGTTCGTTCGCCTGGAACCAGTGGTTTGCTGGGGGATTGGAACACTATGGTTCTTGCAGACGATCCCACAGCCATCGGCGCCGGAATCCGCTTCGATTTTTACGCCGATACAGCGACCGGTTACCCGGCGACGCTGATGCCTTACTTTACTGCTGATGTAGATGGCGAGGGTACGTTGCATACGTGGATGCTGGACATGACCGACCAAGCCGTATCCCGCATGGCTGGATCGCCGGGATGGTATACATTCCTGGCCGACGCGCGCTTTGCTGACGAACGCGACTGGGTCAGCACGACGGGTGGCGGTCCTACCGAGTGGCAGGCTAGTTTCGACGCTGTCACGGAAGTCGGGTTGTATCTGGTGCATACAACAGGTGATGATTTGTACGCAATCGATAATATCGGATTGCTGGCGATTCCGGTTCCTGAACCCGGTACCTGGATGCTGCTGGGAAGCGCGCTGTTGTCGCTGACGATGACGTTCCGTAAGACAATCGGCGCACGCGCCAGAGAGTTGATGAGTATCTGAATGACTGCCGCCGCCAGACGCGGCGGCATAAATTTGAAAGCAACCGAGCGCCGCGAAATGCCGCAAACATTTCGCGGCGCTTTTTTTCGTACGATACGTCTTGACATATATGAAATTGAGGACTAAGCAGTGGCCAGGGAAAACAGTTCGTAATGCTTATCAAACTTATCACAACCGATCTTCGCGCCAAAGCCGGCTGGCTTTATGGAGAAACCGGTGGTCGCGCCTTACTCAAGGCTCTCTTCACCGACGGCACCTTCGCCATGATCGTTTACCGGTTGATGCAATCTTGTCGCCGCCATACTTTGCTGCGGTCCAGCGCTATGGTATGGGGTAAGATAAATGTCTGGTTCGGACGCTGCATTATCGGACGCGACGCCGATTTCGGACCGGGTTTCGTTCTGATCCATAGCGACGGTATCGTGATCAATACGGCCGTTCGCGGCGGCTCGAATATCAAACTGGAGCATCGCGTGACGATCGGCGCCGAAAAAGGCGCCGCGCCCCAGTTGGGCAATGACGTGTTTGTAGGCGTCGGCGCTGTCATCATCGGCCCGGTAACCATTGGCAACAATACCCGTATCGGCGCCAATGCCGTCGTCAATTGTGATGTTCCCGACGGCGCCACCGCCGTCGGCGTTCCGGCTCGAATTATACGGCGGAAAGAAACCGCGTATGGAGACTGATCCACGGCGCGGGATGGCGATTAAGCGTGGTCTTTCCGCGGTATCTTTACCCATCGACACCCGTCGATACCTGTCGATACCTGTCGACACCCGTCGCGACCCGTCGATCCTAACCCGTTCGCTACGCGGACACTCAGAACGACAACTACCACGGAAACCAACCGCGTGACGGTTAAGACGTGAAAATGGAATTATACAAGGTCATCGGAAACGCCGCCCGCCGCAACGCAAGATGGTTGCGGTTCGTTATGCTGCTTGGCTTGGCGTTAATGCTTTTGAATGCTATCGCCGGGATGGGCTTGCGCCTGCATTGGGCGACCCGTTCCGCGGCGTTGGACGATGATATGCCCGATATCCTTTACCTGGTGGCCGGAGCACGCGCGCAGGAACGGCGGGTTACGACCTTGGCCAGGTACGCGCGTGAATTGGCGCGTTTAACGCCGGCGCCGTCGGCGCTGCCGGAAATCTGGATCGGCAACGATTTCGAGATCGGTTATTGGTCTAAAATTCACGGACGCAATCTGACCCGTGCGGAATGGGCGGTGGTGAAGCTGGGCGACCGCTTGGGAGACGCCGCGGATCGCTACGAAGTGCATATCGTTCCCGGTCGCGCCTGGGGTACGGATGGCGAAATGGCCGGATTGGCTGAGGCCGTGCGGCATCGTATTGAAGCCTTGGACGATCGCGACCGACCGCCACGGCTCGTGACGCTGGTTACCTGTCCAAGTCATTCACGCCGGGTAGCCGCGCGATTGCGGGCGCATGCACCGCGTACGCTGTCGATTCATGTGCTGAAATCGCCGGATCGCTTGCGCGAATGGTTACCGTGGGTGACGTTCGCCGAATGGACCAAAATCGTGCGGGATTCCGCCGGCATGTCAGCGGCGCCGTTGATTTCACGTGCATGGTACAAACGCGATTTACCGGAAGACACGCGTAGCCATGGCCGATGGCTGCCCGTCCTGTTGCTGGTAACGCTGGCCATCCCGCTGTACGCCTGGCTGCTTTATCCCTTATTGCTGCAACTTGCCGCCTTCCTGATCCCGCGTTCAACGAATCCGGCGCCCGTGGATCCCGGATGTCTTCCCGCTCGCGCCGTGGTTTTGATTGCGGCGCATAACGAGGCCGCCGATATTGAACAGCGTCTGATGAATCTGGCAATGCAGGATTATCCCAAAGACCGGTTTGTAATTTATGTGGGCGTTGACGGATCGACCGATGATACGGCCGAGATCGCCGAAACCGCTGCCGCGCGTCTGATATCGGCCGGATTGCGCGTTGACGTGTATGCCGATCCTGAACGTCGCGGCAAGGTGGCGACTTTGAAACGGCTGGCCGCCCGCGTGGCACGCGATGTGCCGGACGCCGAATGGCTGGTTTTTACCGATGCCAATACGCATTTCGAACCGGATGCGTTGCGACGGTTGCTGGAACCGTTTGCCGATCCGCGAGTCGGCGGTGTGTGCGGACGGCTGGTTCTCGAGTCGCCGCGTTCCGCGCAGTGTCGGACAGCGACCGGCCATGCCAGCGAAAACCGTTACTGGACATGGGAGAACAAACTCAAGACATTGGAGAGTCGCCTGGATTCCTGTCTCGGGGCCAACGGGGCGATTTATGCCGTGCGTACCCGCTTGTTCCCGGATTCGTTGCCGGATAATACCATTGTCGATGATTTGGCGATTGGGATGAAGGTCCGTGAACAGGGATACCGTATGTTGTATGAACCGACGGCCGTAGCGCGCGAAACGTTACCCGCCACTTCCGCCGAATGGCGGCGTCGGGTCAGGATCGGCGCCGGCGATTTCCAGGCTTTGAATCTGTGCCGCCGTTGTCTGTCGCCGCGTCTTGGATGGTTTGCCTGGTTTTTTTTCTCGCATAAAGTATTGCGTTGGTTTACGCCACACCTTTTGCTGACGTTATGGGGACTGGCGGCGCTTGGTATGATCCGCGGCGGTATCGCCGGGATGCACGGGATCCTTTATGGCCTGGTCGTCGCCGGGGGTCCGCTTGCGATCCTGGCAGCGCGGGTTGGAAGATGTCGGCATGCCGTCGATTATCTCATTGCCATGCAAGCCGCCCTGTTGCTTGGCTCCTTCCAATGGATGCGCGGAGGATTACGCGGCGATTGGGAGAGAACCCCCAGGAGATCAAGCGAATGATACCGCGCGCGCTGCGTATTTGGGGACCGGGTTGGCTGAAGGCACGGTGGCGGCGGCCACAATGGCACGGTCACGGACCGCGCCACTTGCTGCTGGCCGTCGCCGACCATTTCGAGCCTTTGCGCGATGACCTGCCGACGACACAGGCAAGACGGTTGGTATGCGACTGGCTGGCGCAATACCGCCAGGCATTCGCGCCGTTTCACGATACCGACGGATACCGGCCGCGACATACTTTTTTTTATCCGGGCGACGCCTATGACCGCGATTGCGTGGCGTCACTCGCGGAATTTTGCGGCGCCGGCTGGGGTGAAACCGAGATCCAGTTGCATCATCGTAACGATACCGCCGATTCCCTGATGCACCGCTTGTGCGATTTCCGCAATACGTTGAACTCCGATCACGGATTACTGGGTTGCGATAAATCCGGCAATATTCGCTTTGGATTCGTGCACGGCAACTGGGCGCTATGCAATTCACGGCCCGACCGCGACTGGTGTGGGGTCAATTCCGAACTCGGCGTCCTGAAGAAGGCCGGTTGTTATGCCGATTTTACCTTTCCTTCGGCGCCTTCGCCAACGCAACCGAAAACGGTGAATACGCTGTACCGCGCGGCCGATAAAGCGGATGGAAGTCCGCGCGGCCACGACGACGGCGTCGAGATCCGCGTTACGCCGCCGGACACGCTGCCGCGGAATAATCCGGTGGACGCCTTGCCGATCATGCCGGGACCCCTGACCATGGATTGGGGCCGCCGCAAGTGGGGTGTGTTGCCACGTCTGGAAAACGCCGAGTTGTCCGGCGCCAATCCGCCGCGGTTGCGGCGGATGCGACACTGGATTGCGTCATGTGTCCACGTCCGCGGCCGGCCGGAATGGGTTTTCGTTAAACTGCATACCCACGGTTGTGTCGCCGCTAACCGGTCGGCGGTTCTGGGGGACGCCATGCGCGTATTCCATCGCGATTTGGCCGCCGTATACAACGATGGACGCCGCTGGCAATTGCACTACGTGGCTGCGCGCGAAATGTATAACCTGATGCGCGCCGCCGAATGCGGCGCCGGCGGCGACCCGAATCCCTGGCGCAACTTCGAAATACAACCGCCGGGGAAAATCTGAAAAGCTGAAAATCTGAAATAAAGAGGAAAAAACGGAAAGCGGAGAACTGAACCACAGAATACACAGAATATACAGAAAGGGAGAGGGGAAGAAAATCTGAAAATCTGAAATAAAGAGGAAAAGCTACGGATTACGCGGATGAAAATTGCGGCGTAGCCGCCGTGGAGTGCGGCGATCCGACTTCGTCCCGCTAACGCGGAACTACGCCGCGACAAGCCTGGCGCCGTTGTTAAGGGCGGGACCTGGCCCGCCCCAAAGAACTCGTCACTGATGCTTGTTTGAGAAAACGCGAACCGGGTGTCGGGGGTCGGGGGTCGGAGTCCTCACACGTGATCGCTACCCTCGGTGGCAGCAGATGCCTCGAGCCGATGGTTGTCGACGGGTGTCGACGGGAATCGACGGGAATCGACGGTAACGGTCTCCCTGCTACCTTGTTTGAGAGAACATGGGGGGGGACAACACCCAATATCCAACACGGAATATCCAATTTCCAAGTGCGCGAAACGTGTGAATGATGCAGCCCATCGACTGTTGAATGCGCATTCTTCGCTCCCCTTGATCCTTGGTTATTCCTTGTTGGATATTCTCTCATATCCTGAAAAACCTGAGTCGCCCAGAGGCCACACTCGTTTGAGAGAACGGGCGCAACATGATCGTCACCGTTTGGCGGCATCCGTAGGGGTGCCCCAGTCCCTTGGGGCACCCCA
>PWZG01000561.1 GCA_003567575.1 PVC group bacterium
CTGAACCCTGAACTCTGAACACTGAACACCTGCATCACCCACGATGTCGCATACAAATAAGGTCCGAACAATACCAAATAATTTCAAATATGTTTGGCTAGTGTTCAATATTCACCTTTTACTTGGGGAAGGAAACGGTTTTTTGACCGGCGCCGACGCCGGGGAACAAGGAGAACCATGAAAAACTTGGAAGAACTGCGGAAAATCCGCGATGAAGCGCGTAAAACCATGGACTTACGTGGCGGCAATCAACGGGCGCGCGTCGTGGTTTGCATGGGTACCTGCGGCATTGCGGCCGGCGCCCGCGACACGATGCAGGCGTTCATGAATGCCCTGGAAGCCAGCGGCGCCGCCGATGTCGCGGTGACGGCGGCCGGATGCGCCGGATTCTGCGATCAGGAACCGTTGGTGGAAGTCCAGGTCCAGGATGCCGATTCGGTACGCTACGGAAAGGTTGACGCGGAGGCGGCGCAACGGATTGTGAAAGAGCATCTGATGCAGGGCAAGGTTGTGGAGTCTCTGGTTTTCAGTCAAGGAGCGTAGCGTAAACATGGCGACGAAGAATGGTTGTAACGGCGAATGCGAACGGGAACAATATGCCACGCTGGACACGTTTATCGCGTCCCATGGTACGGGACGCGATGCCTTGATTCCGGTTTTGCACCGGGCCCAGAATATTTTCGGCTATCTCCCCGTCCCGGTTCAGGAACATGTGGCCAAGGCGATGGATATCCCGGCCAGCGAAGTGTATGGTGTGGTGTCGTTTTATCATTATTTCACCATGCAACCCCGCGGACGGCACACCATTAATGTCTGTCTGGGTACGGCATGTTACGTGCGCGGCGCCAAGAAGGTGGTGGATGCGTTATGTGAGGAACTCAACATTCGCATGGGCGAAACCACGGCCGACCGGCGTTTTTCGCTGATGACGCAACGCTGTTTCGGCGCTTGCGGGTTGGCGCCGGTCATGATGATCGACGACGATGTCCACGGCCGGGTGACCCCGCGAAAAGTCGCGGCGATCCTGGAGCGTTACGAATAAGGATAACGATTATGAGGAAGAATGTGAGAGCGCAGCTCTTGCTTTGCGCCGGCGGCTCCTGTATTTCGTCGGGCACGGAAAGCGTTCGCGATGCCTTGTTGCGCGAGATCGAGGCGCACGGGCTGACGAACGAAGTCGATGTGATTACGACCGGTTGCATGGGCATGTGCGAAATCGGTCCGATCGTCGTCGCGCACCCCGAGGGCGTTTTTTATCAGAAAGTCAAACCGGCCGACGCCACGGATATCGTGGGAGAACACCTGCTCAAAGGCCGGGTGGTACAGCGTTTGTTCTACAAGAAACCGTCATCGGCGGAATGGGTCGCGGCGATCAGCGATATCGACTTTTTCAAGTTACAGCAAAAAATTACGCTGCGCAATTGCGGTCGCATCAATCCCGAGGAAATTCGCGAATACATTGCCGAGGACGGTTACGCGGCCTTGGGAAAGGCGTTGTCCGAGATGACACCCGACCAGGTGGTCGGGGCGATCAAGAATTCGGGATTGCGCGGACGCGGCGGCGCCGGATTCCCGACCGGCATCAAGTGGGCGGCGACCGCCGCCGAGACCGCCGACCAAAAGTACGTGGTTTGTAATGCCGACGAAGGCGATCCGGGCGCGTTCATGGATCGCAGTATTCTCGAGGGCGATCCCCACAGTTTGATTGAAGCCATGGCGATCTGCGGTTATGCCGTGGGCGCTGATCGCGGGTTTATTTATGTACGCGCCGAATACCCGCTGGCGATCGAACGTCTCGAAAAGGCCCTGGCGCAGGCGCGCGCCATGGGACTTCTCGGCCAGAACCTTTTTGATCGCGGATTCGATTTCGACGTCGAATTACGCATGGGTGCCGGCGCATTCGTCTGTGGCGAGGAAACCGCGTTGATGCATTCCATCGAAGGCCGGCGTGGCGAACCGCGTCCCAAACCGCCGTTTCCCGCCCAAAAAGGGCTGTTCGGCAAACCCACCGTTCTCAATAATGTCGAAACCTTTGCCAACGTTCCCTACATCGTTCTTCATGGCGCCGCCGCGTTCGCGGCGCTCGGCGAGGGGCAAAGCAAAGGAACCAAGGTTTTCGCCCTGGCCGGTGACGTGAACAATACCGGTTTGGTGGAAGTACCCATGGGGATTCCGCTGGGTAGCATTGTCCACGATATCGGCGGCGGAATTCCGGATGAAAAGAAACTCAAGGCCGTACAAATCGGCGGTCCGTCGGGCGGGTGCATCCCGGCCGAATTCTTGAATACGCCGATTACCTACGAATCCCTGCCGGAACTCGGCGCCATCATGGGATCCGGCGGGTTGATCGCGATGAATGAAGATACCTGCATGGTCGATCTGGCCCGCTATTTCCTGGAATTCATCGCTGAAGAATCCTGCGGCAAATGCACGCCGTGCCGGGTCGGTACGCGGATCATGCTGGATTTGGTTACCCGCATCTGTGAAGGTCGCGGAACATTTGAAGATTTGGAACGGCTCGAGTCCCTGGCGCCGTATGTCCGCCAGGCATCGCTGTGCGGCCTGGGTCAGACCGCGCCCAATCCGGTGTTGTCCACGCTGCGTTATTTCCGGCATGAATACGAAGCCCATATCCGCGATCAACGCTGCGAGGCCGGCGTTTGCGGCAACATGATCTTCGCGCCGTGTTCCAATGCCTGTCCGGCATCGGTCAATGTTCCCTCCTATATGGCGCTGGTGGCCGAAGGCCGCTACGAGGATGCCATGCGCGTCCATCTGCAAGCCAATCCGTTGCCGTCGGTATGCGGCCGCGTTTGTCCCCAATGGTGCATCAAAAAATGCCGGCGTAACGATTTGGAAGGACCGCTGGCCGTGCGCCTGGTCAAGCGTTTCATGGCGGATCAATCGCGCGACTACCGGGATTTGTATCCCGCCAAGGAACCCGACAACGGCAAGAAGGTGGCCATTATCGGGTCGGGACCGGCCGGTTTGACGGCTGCGTACTACCTTTTGCTGCGCGGATACCGGGTGACCGTTTTTGAACGCCAGCCGGAAATCGGCGGGATGTTGCGTTATGCCATTCCCGCGTATCGATTGCCGCGCGAATATATCGACAAGGAAGTCGCCGGGCTGGTCGGGTTGGGACTCGACATCAAGACCAAGGTTGCGGTCGGCAAGGATGTCACCCTTGCCGGATTGCGTCAAGAGGGATACGATGCCGTGTATCTGGCGTCCGGTTGCGGCAAGGAAATCCGGCCCGATATCCCGGGCACCGATTTGCCGGGCGTTTACACCGGGATCGAGTTCCTCGAACGGGCGGCTAAAGGCGAACGATTGGATGTCGGCAAGGAGGTTGTCGTCATCGGCGGCGGCGACAGCGCCATTGACGCCTCCCGGGTTGCCCGGCGGCTGGGCGCCGAGAATGTCACGATCCTGTATCGCCGGACCCGCGGTGAAATGCCGACCAATCCGATTGAAATCCGCGAGGCTGAAGTGGAGGGCAACAAAGTTGAATTTCTGGTGAACATCGCCGGTATCGAGGCCAAGGACGGAAGACTCGAGGTGATCGTGCGGCGGATGCGGCTCGGCGCCTTCGATAAAACCGGTCGTCGGCGTCCCGAGGAAATTCCGCATTCGGATCAACGGCGTCAGGTCGATAACGTGATCATCGCCATCGGCCAGCGTAGCGATGCCGAAACGATCCTTCAGGATGTTCCGGGCGTCGAACCGACGCGTTGGGGCGGTTTGGAAGCCGATCCGCGAACCGGCGCCACCGGATGTCCGTGGTTGTTTGCCGGCGGCGATCTGGTCAGCGGGGCCGCCACCGTGGTCGAAGCCATCGCGGCCGGCCAGACCGGCGCCCGCGCCATCGATCAATACCTGGCGCCCGATCCCGCCCGCCAATATCCGTGGGAACAATTAACGCCGCCTCCGGTGGCGGTCGATCCCGAGCGTGATGTCGAGGAAGAAGCGCCGGTCGACCAACCGCTGCTGACGGTGGAAGAACGGTTCATTACCTTGGAAGTGGAACGGACAATCAGCGAACAAGAGGCCCGGCGGGAAGCCGGCCGTTGTCTGCGATGCGATTATAAAGGCTGAAAGGAGCGCGACCATGACGGTAGCCGAGATCGTTGAAAAACACGGGAATCACCGCGAAAATCTGTTGTCCATCCTGCACGCCATCCAGGACGCCGCGCCGGACCGGTGTCTGCACCGGGACGCCCTGGACGAGTTGTCGGAACTCATGAAGATTGCGCTGTCCGATCTGGTGGGAACCGCCACCTTCTATTCGATGTTCAGCCTGACGCCGCGGGGCCGCCACATAATCCGGCTTTGCGAAAGCCCGCCGTGTTATGTCCTGGGAAGCGATAACATCCTGGAGGCGTTACGCGAGCGATTGAGTATCGGAATCGGTGAGACCACGCCGGACGGCTTGTTCACCCTGGAACATACCAGTTGCCTGGGCGCCTGCGGGGTGGCGCCGGTCATGAGTATCGATGATGAAGTGTACGGCAATCTTACCGCCGAAAAAGTGAATGCGATTATCGATCGCATCGTCGACGATCATATTACCGCCGCCGCCGCGCGAAAAGCGGATTAAACGTAAACATCCATGAGTCGGAAAGACAGTCTGTCACCGTCCAGGGAATGCCGGAAAAATCGGGAGAAAAAAGCATGGCCCAACCCAGAACCGTCGTAATGGTTCCCGTCGATGCCGATACGGTGACGATCGGCGCGCGCGATGTGAAGAACCGTTTTGCCGAAGCGATCGGCCGCCGCGGATTGGCCGCGGAAATCAGTGTGTTCGAGGTCGGCTCGTTCGGACCCTCCGACGCGGGGGTCATTGCCGCCGTTCAACCGGATGGCCTCGTCTATGGCGGGCTGACGCCGGAACGTGTCGATCGGATTGTCGAGGAACATTTCGTCAAGGGACGTCCCTGTCGCGAATGGTTGCTGCCCGGCGAATATCCGTTGCCCGATCCGCGCGCGGCGGACGCGCGCCGCACCCAGTATGCCGGCCGGATCGTTCTCGACAATTGCGGACGGATCAATCCCGAGCGCATCGACGAATATATTGCCAATGACGGATATTTCGCCCTGGGCAAGGCGTTATCCGAAATGACGCCGGCCGCGGTGGTCGGGGAAGTCAAGCAATCCGGTCTGCGAGGGCGCGGCGGGGCCGGATTCCCGACCGGCCTCAAATGGGGATTTTGCGCCGCCGAAAGCGGTCCGGAAAAATATGTTATCTGCAACGCGGACGAAGGCGAACCCGGCACCTTCAAGGATCGTCTGATCATGGAGGGCGATCCGCATAAAGTGATCGAAGGGATGGCCTTGTGCGGTTATGCGATCGGCGCCCACCAGGGTTACATTTATATCCGGGGCGAGTATAAACTGTCGATCGAACGGTTGCATCAGGCGATGGCGGCCGCGCGCGATTACGGTCTGCTGGGTGACAATATTCTCGATTCCGGATTTCGTTTCGATATCGAAATCAAGATCGGGGCGGGCGCCTATGTCTGTGGCGAGGAAACCGCCTTGATCGAGTCCATGGAAGGAAAACGCGGGTTGCCGCGCCTGAAACCGCCGTTCCCGGCCCAGGCCGGGTTCCGGCAAAAGCCCACCAATGTCAACAATGTGGAAACGCTGGCCAATATCCCCGCGATTATCTATCGCGGCGCCGATTGGTTCCGGCGGGCCGGCACCGAAAACATGCCGGGAACCAAGGTTTACACCATTCTGGGACATGTCCTGCGGCCCGGCCTGATCGAGGTTTCCGGGGGTGTGACCTTGCGCGATATCATCGGCGATTACGCCGGCGGCATGAAAACCGGAACCTTCAAAATGGCCCAGCTCGGCGGGACCGCCGGCGATCTGATCGGGGGCGAGATGCTCGATGTTCCCTTGAATTACGATGCGCTCGAAAAAGTCGGTCATACCCTGGGATCGGGCGCGATCCTGATCATGAACGAATCGGTCGGAGTCTGCGACTTTTTACATGCCTGCATGCGTTTTTTCGCCCATGAATCATGCGGCAACTGTAATCCCTGCCGCAACGGTTTGCGTTGGTTGACCGCCATTACCGATCGCCTGAAACGCGGGACGGGATATCCCGGGGATATCGAAATCATGGAAGAAATCGCAACGGTTCTTAAAACCGCGGCGTTTTGTCCGCTCGGTCAATCGCCCGCCGGTCCGATCGTATCGGCGCTACGCTATTTCCGGGCCGAAATTGAAAAAGGGATCGACCGCAAGAGCGCCCGTCCCAAACCCGATCATACGGCTCGCGCCCTGGCAACCTTTGCCGGTTAAACCATTAACAGGAGAGACTTCCTCATGACGATAGAACTGACCATTGATCGCCAATCCGTATCCGTTCCCGACGACGCGACCCTGCTCGACGCCGCCAAAGCCGCCGGGATCATCATTCCGACTTTATGCCACATTCCCGATGTCGCCAGTCCGGGATCCTGCCGGGTGTGCCTGGTGGACGTCGAAGGCGCGCGGACCCTGCAACCGGCGTGCGTGACCAAGGCGGCTCCCGGTATGGTCGTGCGCACGAACAGCAAGAAAGCCCGTGAGGCGCGACGGCTCTCCGTTGAATTGCTGTTGGCCAATCATCCCTGGGATTGTAATGCTTGTGTTCGTAACGGCCAATGCGAGTTGCAGGATCTGGCCCGAACCATGGGGATCGATGATGTGCGTTTCCCGTACGCGTCGGAAGCGGTCCCGCTCGATACCAGTACCCCGGCGCTGGTCCGCGATATGAACAAGTGTATTCTCTGCCGCCGTTGCGTCGGTATCTGCCAGGATGTCCAGGGGGTCAGTACCCTGGCGCCGCGGGCGCGCGGTTTCGAGACGACCATCGGCGTCGGGGTGGGCGATAATCTGTGCGAGGCCGTCTGC
>PWZG01000170.1 GCA_003567575.1 PVC group bacterium
CCTCATCAGGATGATTCATCACCCTGACGGTAATCGTATTGCGCTCGCCGGGACGAATAAAATCAGCGACCGGCAACGAGATTCCCTCCGTCGATGCGCGTGTCCACCAGACCATTTCCTCGCGATGTCCCGCAAATTCGCTGTTCACCCATACCCAGCCTTCATTGATGATGCCTCCGAGGTAGAGATGAATGTCGCGGCCGTCAAATGTTTCCGGTACATCGATTTCGGTCCGGTACCACACGTAGCCGTCATAATGGAAACCGCGCTCGTTGAGCGGTTCCTCCTGCTGTTCGAGCAAATAATAGATGTTCCGGGTCTGCCATTCCTCATCGTCATGCCCGGGAAGGTACCAGCGATTGATCACGCCTTCATTGAATGGATCGCGGCTGAATTTCATTTCAAGCGGAAGCCCGGCGACAAGGACACCATCGGCGCCGTCGGTTTTCGCCGTCAGCCGGCGGAAATGCGCGGCCCGTCCATCGGCGAAGAAACGCCGTCCCCGGTCGCAAGGCGAGATGAAAAACGAATAGATTTCATTGAGTTCGTGTTTCAGCTCGGCCATGCGGTCCGCCGCCGCCGCCGCGGCGGCATAGTCCATGCGTTTTTCGGCGTCGTTCATGGCCGCATACATTTCCAGGTTTTCCGCGATCAGGGCGAACGCCTCGATCCGTTCCCGCTGCTCGGGCGTTGCCCGCGCCTGAAGCGCGGCATCGACATGGCGGCGGATCTCGCCGGTGAACGCGATATCGTACAGATGGCTGACCAGCCAGTCTTCGTGCGCCTGCATGGTCGATTCCACCAACACCCGTTCGCAGGCATCCCACCAGGCCTGCACGTGCGGGCCGGCATCGGGACCGAAAAAGGTGGTGTAGAAATCTTGCTTCAGCGCCTCTACATCGGTATCGGCATCCCAGAGAAGTTTGGCCGTCACATAGTAGCTGATCCAGGTCTGCATGAACGCTTTGCGTCCTTCGCGATTCATTCCCTTGATCCCTATATCCCGGTACAGCGGCGCGTTGACGGCCATGTTGGCCACATCGCGTTCGGGCACGAAAAAGCCGGTCAGAAATCCCGGATTGTAGTCGTAAATCCAGACATGCGGCGTTTGTTCGCGATATTGCCGGATGATCTCCATGGTCTGGCTGCGCCGCCATAGTTTCGTGTCGCCGGCGTGCAAGACATCGGAGCTGATAGGCGCAATTTGTACCGCCATATTGGGCGGGAAGGCGACCCCTTGCGGCGGAAAAACGCGCAGCGAATAGGCCATGGTACTGACGAATTTATCCGGAAACTCGCGCGCCAGTCGTGCCGCAAGAGTAAAATACTCCTCGCTGTTGGCGGGTCTCGCTCTGTCGATGTATCCGTAGTGCGGGTATTGGAAATTCAGCGACTGCTGTTTGCAATCGTCGCAGAAACAGTAGGGCGTGCCGTCAGGCGGACTGATTCCGAAGCCGTGCTCTTCCACACCACGAGAGGGACTTTCCTCACCATCGAACGCAAGTCGAAGATTGCGCACCCCTTCCGCAAACATTTCTTCATTGGTGAGACACAGCATCCTCCCCCTTTGCCGTTGACCGTCCCGACCCATGGCAAAAAATTCAGGATTCGATTCAAAATACTCATTTGGGTGAACGAGGCGCGGCGCCAGTGAGCCGTCGCCGCCGACCGGATACAAACGACTTGGCGTGAATCCGATTTTGGCGCCCCATTCACCGTAAATATCCCGCTCTTCCCGTGTCGTCGCCACCCAGCCGGACAACCAGATCAAACGCACCGCGAAATCGGGCCGGCTCTCGAGATCCAGCGCGGGAGCGGCCACCGTCGGTTGTTCGGGAACGATTTCACCCCAGTCGCCGGGAAAATAAAACCGGCAGCCGAGTTTTTCGAGCAGCCGGTAGGCGGCAAAAATCGTACCGCGATACGGTCCGTCGTTGTTGCCGGCGACCAGCAGCGTATGATCGTCCAGCGTTCGCAACACGAAACCTTCCTCCTCGAAGACCTCGGGCCGCACCGACACATCGTAACCCGAAGGCACCGCCTGACCTTGAGCGCGAGCCGTATGCCCGACATGAATGCGACCCGGCGGCGCGTTCTCCGGCAGCGCTTCGCCCTCGATCACCAGCGACAGTTGCGCGCCGCTCATGCGTTCCAGATAGGTCTGCAACGCTTCGGCGGCTTGCAGGGACTTGGGCGATTCCGCCTCGACAATCAAAACGGCATCGGGTCGGCCTTCCGTCACCAAGGGAATCTCTCGCGCGGTGACGCTGCCGGCCACAAATCCGGCGATCCAGAATAAAACGGACAATTTTCTCGCATAACCACCCATGACGTTCAAACGTCTGTTCATTTTTTTCACTTTTTCTCCTTGCATGATTAACCAAAAAACCTTCGAATCCAATAATAAAACTTGTTTCTCAAAATAAAAATCTTGTTTAACAGAAATTCAATGATTCGTCAAGCTCACTGTCGAGAGATAATTTTGTTTTTTCTATATCGAGAATAATATTCGGACGCACTTTTTTTATCCTTGCATTTTCCAAAATTACCGCTATTATCCTTGTTTTTGAAACATTTGAAACATTTTTTCGCAATGATAACCGACAAAGACAACATTACGATGGACGATGTGGCGAAACTTGCGGGCGTATCAAAGGCTACGGTCTCGAAAGCGTTGAATCGTTTGCCGGTCGTCAAAGCGGAGACGTGCGCGCGCGTGTTCTCGGCCTGCGAACAATTGGGTTATCGAATAAATCCCAGCGTCCAGGACTTTTTGCGTCAGCGAATCAACGGTCACAAACAGGATATTGCCTTCGCGCTGGTAGGCGTTCCCTTCTCATCCCCCGGATACGCCGGCATGATCGAAGGCGTATCCCAGGGTGTTCAGGCGCACCGGTTGTATTTGATCCTGACGTCGCTTTCGGGACGTGAAAGCCACCGCTACGAGTTGCCGCCGGAAATACGTGACGGGCGGGCGGCGGGCGTTGTGCTTTCCGGTGTCCTTTCGGAACCGCTCATCACGTTGGTCCGTGAAACCGGCACGCCGTATGTGATTCTGGGCAATTACCCGCGAACTATCACCGCGCATGCCGATTCGGTTTCGGTCGATGTAGATGCCATGTTCGATCTGGCTGTGGCGGAGTTGACCGCGCGCCGGAAACGGCGGATTAGCTTTTTTTATGAAAATCCGCACAATTATTTCGCGCGCGAATGCCTTGCCGCTTTCCAGCGCGCGTTACAGGCGCATGGCCTCGAGTTTTCGCCACGCCGTGTTTTCGAGGGGAAAGGCGGTGAATACAATGCGCTTGACGTCATGGAAGCGGCGTATTCCCATGGCGCGTTCGACTTCGACGCGATCATCTGCATCAACGATTTGGCGGCGCGCGAGGCAGCCAGCGAAATCATCGCGCACCTCGGGAAATCGGCGGCCAACGATATCGTGATGGTCACCACGACCGATCAGGTGCGCGCCATCAATCCCTTGCCTACGCTGCAATTCGTGGGTTTACCGCATACCTTGGCCCGTATTGGCCTGGATTTATTGATCGAGCGGCTGAAAAAACCAAGCGCGGAATACAAGCATATTACGTTTACGCCCAAATTATGTGTCGAGGGAACACCTCAAAAAAACGCGGTCCCAAGCGTCGCTACGACTCACATAAATTGCACAGCTGACTTAAAACAAATGGGTTGACGCGGCTTAGCCGCAATGACCCCGGCAAAGAGTTTACCATGCTACTCAAGTCCCCCGAGTTTGTCATCGCCTTTCCCCGTTCCCGCAAAGCCCTCTGGCAATTGGCGCCGATTCTACGGGGGCAAAGCAGCGTGCTTACGGTGTCAGCGCTACTCAAGGGCGAATTCGGTCTTAATGATGTCTGTCTCGAACGGCGCTTACTTAAGGCCATTTTTGGACAGCGTTGCATGGAGCCGGCGGTCCTCCGCCGGAAGGAAAACGGCCGGGGACGGCCGTCTCCAGATGTGCGATGTATTGAGGCGTCCTCTTAAGTAAGTGCCTTATGTCTGTCTCGGTGTGCCCTGCATCGTGTCATCGAACGGGGTGAACAGAATTATCGATAGCCCTCTTGTAGAGCACGAGATCGACGCTTTGCGTTCGTCAGCAAACGCCCTTGATGCAGGCGATCAAAGATCTCGAGGCAGGAACATAAATCAGCGAGAGAGTGCCGAACAACGGTCTGATCCCGTATTGCTTGACCGCACGGAAGCGGGTTCGGGATGGATTCCGTTAATTCAGCCCAACACCCTGTCGCGGGCGCGTCGGGCGTTTCTTCGCCATCGTTCCACTTCGTCGGCCGCGATATACCAGAATGCCGGCTGCACCACTTCACGGTATGTTGCGTCGTCCATTTCCGCCAGTGCATCGGTGGAAAGATACGGCGCCATTTTTTCCAGCCATTCCGCTGCTTCTCGTTCACGCCATTTGTCTGCGTTAAGCGGGCAGACAAGTTGACACTGATCGCATCCGTATACCCAGGGTCCCATTAACCGCCACAATTCCGGTTCGATCGGTTCGGGAGCGTTGTAGGAAAGATACGCAATACAATGGTCGAAACGCATGCAAAACGGTCGCTGCAACGCTTTGGTCGGACATTCTTCAACGCATAGACGGCAGGAATCCGGACAGGCAATTTCGTAGGACGGCTCATCGGGAGTCAGTTCCGCATCCACCAGAAACGGTTCAATATTGAGCCATGAACCATGCTTTTCAGTGTACACGAAATTATTCCGTCCGAAACGGGCCACGCCGGCACGGACGGCGGCCCAACGGTCAGGAACGCCTCCTCGCCTAACCCGTAAACCAAGTTGTTCCAGTCCTTTCTTCATGCGTTCGGGAAGATCATGATCCGGGCAGTCGCTGTTGCGACGGTCAAACAGGTAAGACCTGCCGATTCCGTTGGAAATATTTTCGGGAATTCGATATTTTCCATACCAATGCACGCACACCACAATGGCATTTGCCCATGGATTGTTTTGCCTTGGAAAAGCTCTCTTGCGCATCTTCTCGTACTCGCAAGCGAGCGCCGGAAACTCCCGTATTCGTTGATCGATTGCAGCGCTAAACTCGCTAAACAATTCCGTCGAAGCGATTCCGCAATCAACATAGCCGACATCTTTGGCCAGCTCTTTAATTTTTTTCGCAATTAACGTCATGGCTAAGATTAGTTCGAACCCATCCGAAAAGGGTTTCGGATGGGTGTGTTCAGTTCATCGGCGCTGATCAGATTGCCATATAAAAATCCGGCGTGTTGTGTGCCGTCTACAATGTCCAGCTCAGCCACAGGGGTACGGTCAACAACGCCATGATCTGGGTTGTAAACACGCTTGAAGCGGCAAAAGTACTATCGCTGCCGTAGGCTTGTGCCAGAACCACGCTGGTCACCGCGCACGGCATAACGGCAACCACAAGCAATACTTCGCGCATCTCGGGCGCCAGCGGCAACAGGAACAGCAAAGCGACGGTCAGCGACGGGATTAAAACCAAACGCGTACCCAGCAAAAGCGCCTGTCGTGAGGTTGCAACATGCGAAACCCGTAATTCCGCCATATGACAGCCGGCCACCATCATGGACAGCGGAATCGTTGCGCTGCCGAATAAATCGGCGGCACGAACCACGGTCAGCGCAACATCGCCCAACCAACCGCCGCCGACGACTGCCAGATAACCGGCCGGGACGGATTCCCTGAACCATACCATGGCCATGGCAAATGCCACCGTGATCATGGGTACATTCAAGAGCCGTCTTAAGGCCTTGCGATTGAATGATCCGCCGGTCAAAGCCATGACCCCCAGTGTCCAACAAGCGATTTCGGAACCGAGCGCCGAAAAAATCAGCGCGGCAACCGCTTCATCGCCGCGCAACATCAGTAGCAACGGCAACGGCAGAAACGTATAATTGTTCATGGTACACTGAAACCGAAATGCGGTCCGTTCCCCGGGATCGGGAAATATACGTCCCCGTGACAGCAGCCAGCCAACGCCGAAGCCAACCGCGGCAATCATCAAGCCACCCGCCGGCAACGGCCAGGAATGCAGCAGCGAAGTGCGGTCGAACCGTTGGATCAACGACGAAAAAATCAGCGCCGGATAAAACAATGTCAACGTCAAACGCGACAGTTTCGATGCCGTATCGGCATCGATCCAATCGCGCCGGCGCGCCCAGAATCCGATGGCAATCATCAGAAAAATGGACATCATCGATAGAAAAAGATTAAAAAACATTGGTTTCAATCAGTAGCATCCCATAGGGATGCGTAATGTTGAAATACTGAATATTGGAATGACGGGAACCATCATACCAGCTTACAACTATAATTCAATGCCAATGTCATCCCATGCAATAACGGAAAATGCGAAATACTTGACGCAACGAGGCACATGACGTACATTGTATTGGTAAATCATGGAGGCGCTGCATAGTTCGAACGCAAATTTATATCACCGATGACGAGCGGATAAAGCTCCGGACCATGTCCATATCCGCGCGTACGCTGCTCACAAACGAGTGCGGCCTCAGATCGTGTGCACGATCTGATTTTTCGGGGAAGAAAGAACGTATTCCGCTTGGAGCCGGCCGCCTGCCCGCCCGCGGCGGGTCCCCGGCCGGTTGGGAAACTGTGATGACTATGCGAAGAAACGGCGGGGGACCTGTCTGCGTGCGGCAACTGCCTGCCGCCTGTCTGCCGTTCCGTCACAGGCAGGCGACGCGGCGCAGGCATGGCGCACAGGCGATTACGAGACACAAGGAAGCCGCATGCAATCGTCTTGCGTAATCGTGCCGCGTAATCGTTGACCGGTTTTCCCGTGTTTTCAGACAATGGTAAAGATTACGGCAAAGACAAAGAGGCATCCGTCTACCCCTCGTCTTTACCCTAA
>PWZG01000115.1 GCA_003567575.1 PVC group bacterium
ACGCTCTTCCGATTTATTGCGTGTGGACGGTTTAGGGGTTCAGGGTTCAGGGGTTCAACGGTTCACGGTTTAGAGGTTCACGGTTCAACGGTTTATGGGTTCAACGGTTAGTGCCTTATTCAAGCATGGTTGCGTAAAAAAACAAGAAAAATGACGCGGAGCCATGGATGGTGTCGGGCAAGAGGTCAGAGGTCGGAGGTCAGAGGTCAGCAAAGACACTGACCTCTGACTTCTGACTTCTGACTTCTGACCTCTGACCTCTGGGTTGCGGGCGAAGCCCGCCTTAGGTGCTTTTCAGACTTCTTGAATGTTTTGCTTTTCTTCTCGAATTCAAGCAGATATTGCACCAAACCAGCCATCTTGGCTCATTGTCTTTTCTTCAACCGTGAACCCGGCAGCGGTACGTTTTTCAACAATGCGATTTTGGGCAGACATCCGACAATTGGACGCACATAATCGAGGAACGCCGGCGTCACATCGTTACCGGCGCGATTGATATAGGCCGCCGGCATGTGGCGGGTATCGCGCGCCACTTTTTTCAGCGGTACGCATCCGTATTGCACCTTATACCGTTTACCGGCAGCGCGACGGATGACGATCGATCCGCTTTTGGATCCTTCCATTGCCGCCTGTTTTACCGCCACTTCGCCGACGGCGCGCGCTTCTCGCGCATCGACCTCGGAAGCCATTCCCGGAAACGCACGCTGCAAATAGCCGAAGGTATCGGCGCGTACCCGCCTGATTCCGGTTTTCACCTTCACCGCTGCCGCCAGATAATCGCCCAGCGCACCGCTACCGCCCAACTGCGCATTCCCGTGCGAATCCCGCTCCTTAATGAATTTGGAAGCGATTACCGTTCCCGATTCGTCGCGAATGCCTTCAGACACCGCAACGACACAACGCCCCCATTTTTTGGTGGCGACCGCGATATCGGCGCAGAACCGATCGAGCGAAAACGGCCGTTCGGGCAGATAGATCAAGTGTGGCCCGCTGTCCGGCGCCGTGCGCGCCAACGCCGCGGCGGCCGTCAGGAATCCGGCATCGCGCCCCATGATCACATCGATTTTTACGCCCTTCAATGACCGGTTATCCAAATCATCACCCATCAGGGCGCAGGCAACGAACCGGGCCGCGCTGCCGAAGCCCGGCGTATGATCGTTTTCCCGCAAATCGTTGTCTATCGTCTTGGGGATATGATAACAACGCAAATCGAACGCTGCGGCGCCGGCTTCCTCGTCGATGATATGGGCCGTCTCGGCAGAGTCGTTGCCGCCGATATAAAAGAAATAACGGACTTCATACTTTTTCAGCACGCCAAAAATCCGTTTGCAATCATCCGCGGTCGGTTTCTGACGCACACTGCCGAGGGCCGACGACGGCGTCATCGCCACCGCTTCGAGATGGGCGGCGGTTTCGCGGCGTAAGTTCACGAACTGTTCCTCGATAATGCCCTCGATCCCGTGACGCGCACCGATTATCCCGTGAATGGACGCGGTCGCTTTAGCCGCAAGAACAGCGCCCACCAGACTTTGGTTGATCACCATCGACGGACCACCGCTTTGCGCAATCAACATGTTTCCTTTTAACCTCACCATAAACATCCTTCTTCTTAGTCTTCAGTCTATTCCCCTAATCCTGCGCGTGCCTCGGACCATAATTCTTCAAATTCTTGCGCGGACGGGATTTCGCCGATGGACCGCCAGCCTTCGCCCCAGGTCTGCGCCTCGGGTATGTCGTTAAGTAGATTCATCTGGCCGCGGAACCGGCGGTGAAACGCTTTACCCAGTAACGGTCGTGCATGAATCATGTGGGTATGCGTCAGGCGCCCGCCGAACCGGGTCTCCTGTTCAACGGCAGCGACAATGGCCGCATCGTTTTTATCGGCGACCGCTTCCCATACCTTCCATCGCAGATACAGGTAGTACGCGTAAAATCGCAGGTGATCCACGCGACCGCGCGCAGCGGGATCGCCGGCCGTCAGGCGAACGGCATCGTCGAGATCGGCGAAGGTCGCGGCCAGCGTACGCCTGGTTCCCTGCCGATCGCCATGTTTGTATACCGGTGCGCTATCGGTTAGTTCATCGGTTTCGGCCACGTCACCGTCTTTCGCCGCGGCACTGAGTCTGGCGATTAATTCGCTGCGTTCATCCAAGCCAACAACCACCGACGGTCCATACCAGCGCGCGTAATACCGTTCCATCGCCGGCGCGGCGACACCGAACGCCGAGCGGTAAAAATCCTCGAGCAACGCCTCCACATCCGCATCAAGATCCCACAACAACTGGGCCGCCACATAATATCCCAATCCGCGCGGTCCCCAGTTGTTGCTGGCTTCGGCATTCATGGCCACGACGTTGTTATCGTGATAAAACCGTAAATCACGTAGCTGCCGATCGGGACGCATCTTGCCGGGATCGGGATTATCCCAATCCCATTGGTAGACGCTCCAGTATTCGCGAATGCCGACCTGTTGCGCGCGTTGTCCCCATTGGACTAGTTGTTCTTCCAGCGTCAACGGGGTGCGGCGATAGGCCGTGGTGGTTTGAATATAAACCTTGGGATGCAAGTCGAAACTTGTGGGGTGCGAATACGCACTGTATGCATAACAACCGATGATGAAACCGGGAAATTCAGCCGCCACGGTTTCCGCCGCGCGGTTGACGGCGGCAAACAAGGTTTCGCTAACGATATTCACCGTCACACCGTCGGGCCGGGTGGCGAAAATCGTGCCGTGCGCCCGTTCGGGTTCGCCGCCGTCGAATACTTCCCGGCATTTATCGCATTCACAGTACCCCAATCCGTCGGGCGGACTGAGCGACACCGAGCGGCGGCCGTCGCGTGCCGCATTCAGCGTATAACGCTCGATTTGTTCGATCACTTGCGGATGACTGTAACATGGTTTCGACCGGCGCCTTTGCAGCTCGCCGTCGCGTTCCACCAGTGCGAACCATTCAGGATTGGCCTCGAAAAATTCGTCTGACCGATTAATTCCGTACCATGTATGCCCGATACTGACCGGTTCGGGACCGCCCATCCGGTTTTTTCGGTTCCAGACCGCCAGATCGGTCCGCCCCGGTCCGTACGCCCCGAAACCGTACCAGAGCCGGCGCTGTGAGCTGTAGTCGGGCTGACCGGAATCGTGCCAGACACCGGTGATCGTTTCCATGCGCGGTACGACTTCCCATACCGTACCGGGGAAAAACTGGCGATGTCCGAGCAACTGCTGAAACGTCGTTACCGCGTGCGCCACGCCGGCCGGTTGATCCCCCAGCAGGAACAGGTTTTGGTCCTGGGTACGTACAAGATATCCTTCCGGTCCCAGATCATCGATGTCCGCGGAATTTAGCCACGGGAAATCCCGCCGCAACCCGACGTAAACGCCGCTCGTTTCCGGATCGCCATCCACGATCTCCATCTCGGCGCCACTCACTCGCGCAATATAAACCTGTAACCGTTCGGCGTGTTCCTTTGACTCGCCGGCAACGATCGGTTTTAAGGCGACACCTTCGCGAACCAGTGTCACGGGTTCCGTTTCCGGTTCCCCTGCCCGCAAGACGGCGGATCCGGCAGCAATTATCCCGGCCATTAACGTGCGGCAAAACATGCGACCCAACCGTTTCATGGGTGTCCTCCTTTGTCATCCAGCAGACGATGCACCGCCAGGGAAATATAGCGGGCGCCGCGATACAAGTCTTCAAGTTGTGCCGATTCCTCGGCGCCATGCGCTTTTCCGGGCGTGCCCGAACCGATACCCAGTACCGGTTTTTTCAAGATTCTCGACAGATGCGCGGCATCGAACCAGGCGGGCATGGAACGAACCGGCGCCTCTCGTTGCGCCAATTCGTGTACCGCGCCGATTACGGTTTGCGAGTATTGATCGTCCGCCGTACTGTAAAACGGGTAGGAATCCTTGAGCCATTCCACCTTAACCGGTTTTTCCTTGAACCATGCGTCCGTTTCGCCCAGCTTTGCCAGCATGGTTTCGAACCGTTGATGAACGACGGCGCCGTTCCAGACGCCGTGGGCTTGTTCGGCGGTGCGGGCGTCTTCCACGGCATACGAGATATTGAATTGCAATTCAGCGACGGACGGAACGATGGCCGGCAAGGTACCGGAACGGAAGACGCCGAGATTAACGCGGCAATCGGGATGTTTTTCCAGGTGTTGCGCGGCAAACCTGTCGACAGCTTGTTTTACCTGGAACGCTTTATCAATGGCGTTAACCGCCGTACCCCCGCTCGCCGCATGACCGGCCCGCCCGTATACGGTAACCTTGGGCGTTGTAATCCCGTTACACCCGTTGTGTATGGCTTCGGTGCTGCCGTCAAGACAAATACAAAAATCCGCCGTAATCCCGGCCAGACAACATGCCAGCGTACCGGCGCCGGCGCCGTTGCATTCTTCGTCGACCACCGACTCGAGAATAATGCGGCCATTCAAGCCGGTTGCATGCTGTTTGAGCGCGGCCAGCGCGATGAGGCCCACCACCAGATTCCCTTTACTGTCGCTGGAACCACGCCCATAAATCGTGCCGTCATGCACGCGCGGATCGAACGGATCGAAGGCCATGCCGTCGGTGCCGACCGTGTCCATGTGCGTGTTGAGAATAACCGTCGGACCGCCTTGGCCGAATTGCCATTCCGCCACCACGTTCTCGCGGTCCCGCCAACTACGATTCGGAATGCCGATCATACCGGCCCGTTTGTATACGTCGTCGGGAACCGGCACATGACGGACGGCGCCGCCCAGATTACGGCATGTTTGCGCATACCATTTCTGGCCTTCGGCTTCACTGCCGGCGGAATCGTCTCCCGAATACGGGTTCACGGTTGGGATCGCAATCAAGTCCCGTGTCCATGCCAATTGCTGTTCGCGAAGACGATCGGTTGTGGCCAACAACTCTGTTTCGGCTGTATTCATGTGGATGACGGCTCCTCTGCTCGGTGGTAATGAAACAAGAAAGGTAAATACAGGTTAAAAGACAGCGGGATACCGATGCCGCGCACCAATAATCCGGCCCATACTGCATTAATGGCGAACGCCAGCAAGGCGCCGGCAACGCCGATCCGGATCCCGCGCGCAAGGTTATCCGACCCGTCATCGTTGCGTAACGCGATAACGGCGCTTTGCAGCAACATGCCGACGAACCCGAATACGCCCAGTAATCCCAGCGTAGAAAGGATTACCAGATAGGTATTATGCGAATCGGGTTCGGTAATATTGATGTTGACCTGCGGCAGATAACCATAATACATGCCGATATTATGCTGGAAGTTGCCGGCGCCGACCCCGACCAGCCAGCCCATCGGATTGATTCCGGCGCCCCATTCGTCTTCGACCTGCAACCATTCCGTGCCACCGATCAATAACGGCTGTTCATTCCACATGGTCAGGGCGCCGAGCCATTCGGTATACCGCGCGGATAATTCGCCGTCAGCTTCGAAAACGCTGACCGATTGCTGCAATATTTCAAAGTTCGAACGCGGCATGCGCGGGATGGCGACAAGAAAGAGGAAAAGCAACACCGCCAGTGTAATGGCCGCCGCGCTTCGTCCGCGGCAAAGCGCAACGAACAACAGCGCAATCATCAGCGCCAGAAGGGTTGCGCCGGATAAATTCACCAATAAACCGGCTGCGACCACGGCGATCAGCGCCGCTCCCCAACGCCGGTCGACGCCGCCGAAAAGCGCGATGGCAAACAATAACGGCAATGTCAACGCCAGATATCCGCCGAGAATATTCCGATTGCCGAACGTGCCGCGAACCGAGAATGCCGCCACCTCCGGATGAAGATATTGCGCGCAGGCCAACGCCACCACGGCCACGGCGGCAACCACGTGTATGCCAAGCGCCCAACGCGCGCTGCGCGGCGTATGGAAAACATTCACGAACAGGATACCGGCAACCAGAAAATATTCGGCGGCCTGAACGAGTTCTTTCAAGGCATCCGTCTTATGGCCGGCACGTGTGATGGAAAGCGCCACCGCGAACACAAACAACAGGGCGGTAGCCAAAGGCGGTTTGAACCGCAACGACCGGCGACCCGCAATCTGCCATACTCCCCAAAGCAGAAACAAACCCCAAATCAAAGGATCGACCGGCGAAAGGTTGTAGCCACCGACATTGACGGCGGTCTGCGTCGGCGAAATCAGCAACGCGAACAGTAGACCGTAACGTAAGACGAGATTTACACGCGCGTCCCATGAATGCATACAAGTTGCCATGTTTACGTTCCGCCGTTATTCCGCGGCTGCATTCTTTTCGTCAGCAACTTCGTCCGGGGCAATGCTGACGGTGACTTCCTCAATGCCCATCGGCACTAAACGCAGGTTACGCGTAATCAGGATTTGATCCAGTCGCGCGCCGTCTTCGCGATTAAGAACGCGCAATGTATGCCGCCCCGGTTGCAGGGTCACCAGCATCCCGCGTACCCAATGCCAGCTTTCATAAGTACCGCCGCGGCCGAAGACGAAAGGGTTGTCATCGTTGAGTATCCAGGTAAAGGAATTGCCGCAACTGTTGGGCCACCAAACGCGCCCCCAGAAACGGTAACGACCGGGCTGCGTGATCTCGAATTCATAGACCGCCTCGCCCGCCACATCCGGCGGATCGCCGGCGCCTTCCGGGATCTCGATAAACTTACCGCCGGACGCTTCAGCGGCCACTTTCTGATCGGCGGGATCATCGCCGCCGTCCCATATCCGTACCGGCGCCTCGATTGATGTGGCGTCTTCCGCTTCAAAACACAGCGTCCCGGCACATACCGCGGCGGGCAACGTCACCAAAAATACGGCCAGCATGCAGCCGGCCCGCGAAACACGATCAGGTTGCGTTTTCATAGGGTCTCCTTCTCCAGTCTCCA
>PWZG01000565.1 GCA_003567575.1 PVC group bacterium
AAACAAGAAAAAGTGACGCGATGACGTTGGGTGATTCGGGCAAGAGGTCACAGGTCAGTTTTGCAAAAAAAACCTTGTCTGAGAGAACAATGGAATAGTGACCGGTTATCTTCTTCCCTATCGTCGTCTTGTTGTCTTTTCATTCTCCCCGACAATGATCGCAAAGGCGACCGAACAGCGAAGAAGAGCTCGGAACGATAACTCTTTGCCTTGGATATTGGGTGTTCAGTCTCATGCGCTATGACCTTTTCTAAGGCGCGAAGTCAGCGCGCCTTTTTATCAGCGCCAGCCGCGCTGACCCAGCAGACCGCGATTGGGCGCCGGTGTGAAAGGCTGGTCCGGTTCGCCGGTCAAGGCTCCGTCCGGCGCCCACTTTTCGCGGTCGCCACCCCATAATTCGGCAAGCATGATCTGTTGTAACGCGTTGAAGATATACCGGTACTCGGCGCTGCCGGCAATATCCCGCATTTCTTGCGGATCACGGTCGAGATCGAATAAATGGAACCGGTTGCCGACCGGATACCAGATTAATTTATGGGGTCCCTGCCGGATCATTCGCATAGCGCGACCATCTTCATGATGCTCGCCGTACAGGTGATCGCGTGTGCGGTCGCCGATCATGGACAATCCCTCGACGGTCGCCGGGATTGGAATGTCGCATAAGTCCAGCAGTGTGGGCATGACGTCCCGCAGGCATGTGAGCCGGGCATCGGTGCGGTGGTGGCCGCTGCGCCGGTAATCGGCGGTGGGCACCAGAATCATGGGGATTTTGGCCGAGCCTTCGAACATTGGCGGTTTGCACCACAGGTTGTGATTGCCGAGCATATCACCGTGATCACTGGTGAACATGAGGATGGTGTTGTCGAGCAAACCTTCCTCGCGCAGGGTGCCGATCAATAATCGCAGTTGATGATCGATATAGGTGCACTGCGCGTAGAATCCACGGCGCGCCATACGGATTTCCCGCTGCGATAACGGCAGGAAACGTTGGTTGTGAACCTTGAGCGCGTATGGCAATTTATTGAAATCGGCTGCCCAGTCGCCGACGAACGGTTCGTCGATATCGTGGTCGGAATACATTTCAAAATAATCTCGCGGTGGCGTGATCGGCGGGTGAGGGGCGGCATAGGAACAATACCAGAATCCGGGTTTGCGTGGATCGCGCCGTTGAATGGTGCGACACATCTCACGCGTGGTCCAGGCGGTGGGATGATAGGCTTCGGGCAGGTGCCAGGGGCGGGTTACATATTCGTTGTTGCCCATCGCATGGGTCAATTCCTGGCCACTGTACCCTTCGTGCTTCAGGAATAATTCATAGTCATCCAAGCCGCCACCCAGATGATGGCGGCCTTCTTCATGAAGGATAACGTCGTCGAAACCGATGCGATCGCGTTGCGGATACACATGCAATTTCCCGACGGCATACGATTGATAACCGTGATCTCGGAAAACGCGGGGTAATGTTATGAGATGTGCCGGCATTTCGCCGTGTTCGTTGAAGACGCGGTCACCATGGGTTTTGGCGCAAGTTCCGGTCATCAACGCCCGACGCGCAGGAATACAGGTCGGCGTCGTGGAATAGGCCTGGCTAAACAAGGTGCCGCTGAGTGCCAGACGGTTCAGTGTCGGAGTCATGATGGCTTGGTGACGCACGGCCTGCAACAACGTTCCGGGCCAGTGATCGACGCAGATCAACAATACATTGGGTTGTGTCATGATATTCTCCTCTGGTTGCTTGCGAGCTAATGGCTTCGCCAACCCTTATCCCGGCCATTTCCCGGCGCCAGAAGCTGAACGAACGGGTAGGCGATAAACCGTTTTCTTGTTTTATTTTGCCAACATGCTTGGCTGGGCGCCAATATGCAATCATAAATCTTCGGATATGGCAAATCGAACGCGCGAACGCATCTGGTATCGTTGCTTATTGGCCTCCGTTTGCATGAGACTTGCAAACGAAATTGAATGACGTTGAACCGTGCCTAAAAAAGACGGGGTTGACGTTCGCCGCCTATTATGCCACGCTAATCGTGTAGTTTGCAGTTGGGTTTATCGTGCCGCCTGTTCGGAGCGGACGGCATTTTAATTTACTAAACAGCTGTGAAGCAAGCCGTCAGGCGACGTTTCGCAGTTTTTTTTGCAAGCGCCTCGAGGATTAAAATGACGAAACACAAAGTAGGTTTTATCGGTACCGGCGGGCGCAGCGTGTCTTACGCCAATGCGTACCGAGATTGTGATGATATTGTGATTGCCGGTCTGGCCGATCCTGATCGGCAACACCGCAAAGCCATGGTTGCCAGATCGGAGATTCCTGGGAATATTCCCGAATTCGATACGTGGCAGGAAATGCTCGACAAGGTACCCGATCTTGGCGGTGTGGTTATTTGCACGCCGAACCATCTTCATGCCGAACAGGCGACGGCCTGTCTGCAACGGGGGTTGCCGATTGCGCTGGAAAAGCCGTTGGCCACTAACAAGCAAGACTGCGAACGGATTATGGTCGCCGAAACGCGTGGCGCGGGTCGCGTCCTGCTGGGATTCGTTTTGCGGTCGACCCCGTTCTATGCCAAAATCCATGAATTGATTTCTGAGGATGTCATCGGCGATGTGGTTTCCATTCAAGCCGATGAACTGCCGGGGCTGGGGGTAACGTCCATCATGAATCGCAGTCCCTGGCGGCGTCACAGCGAGACGAGCGGCGGCGCCATGCTGGAAAAATCGTGTCACGACATGGATATCCTTAACTGGATGACGGATTGCCGTCCGGTATCGCTTGCCTCCTACGGTGCGTCACGGATTTTCGCGCCCGATCCCGCCTTGCCGGAGATCTGCGATGCCTGTCCTAAAGCGTCGACCTGCCGCTACTATACGAAACCTGTGTTTTCAGCGCATGAAGACGAAAGCGAGGAAGTACTTCACCAGTTTATTCGTGAAGATAATCGCTGTATTTACAATATCGATAAAGACAACGTTGATGTTCAAAACATCTGTGCCGAATATGAAAACGGCACGATCGTCAATTTCATGCTCAATTTCAATTGCATGGGACCCCGCGCCGGCCGGAATTTTCATGCGATCGGAACCCGTGGCAGGATATGGGGTAACCTTAGCGAGGCTAAAATTTTCGTACATGACAATCTTGCGGACGAGACCCGAACTCATGATATCAGCGTAGACGGGTCGGATCACGGTGGCGGCGGGCGGCGGCATGCGCTGTTGTTGCGTCGGATGATGCAGGAGCCGGAGTTCAAGCCTGAGCAGGGCGCGATGGCGGGATATCTGAGCGCGGTTATGTGTTTTGCGGCCGACCGGTCGCGAATTGAGCGGCGGCGTATCGATTTTATTTACGACCGTGACGGGTTTGTCTCATTGCGTTAATCGCCGTGTCGCAAGCTGCCGCGTCAGCCATATCCCCGCTAGCATGAGCAGTCCGACGACGGTGGCGATATGGCCCAGGCGGTCAGCGGTTGTGAATCCATAATGCAGTTCGACCGTGGCCTCGTTCGGAATCAGCAGCATAAACGCGGGCGAGACCATGTAAATATCGGGGGCATCGGCGCCGCTGACCTGCCAGTTGGGGAAGTAGGATGATTTGATCAGGTGCGGCCGGCCGGCGGCGGTGGTGTGGAACCGGATACGATGATTCGACCATTCCTCTATCGTGACCGGATCGTCATCGAAATTGAATAGCTCGGGAAGTTTTTCCGTTGCGGCCGATGCGGCTGCCGTCAGCGCCTCGTACTCCGGTTCCGTGAGTACCTCGCGGATTCCCGGAGGCGGCGCGGTTTGCGGTTTTAGCCACACGAACGGTCGGTCGAGCAGTGCCGGTGTTTGCATCCAGGCGACCGCGGCGCGTTGCCGGTCGGTCGCTTCGACGGCGACCGGCATTTCGTCGAGTACACCGATCTTGCCGGCGTTATGTGTTGTCGCTGAAAATACGGTCCAACGGTCAACGTGATATGCCGGTTGCCAGTTGTCGGCGTTGGACAAGACGGCTTGCAACGGTTCCCAGGCCGTGATCAGATGACGCACGTTGAAAAGATCAAGATGACGCAATCCTAGTTGAGGATTGAAGTCGGACGGCGGCACAATGGATGGGTACCCCGCGCCGCGTTCGGATATTTCGCCTTGAACGGTATACGCGAATAACGCGCCCAACGCTGAATTGACCAAGCCGCCTTCAAGAATCGGTTTGTCGATCAGGTGCGGGACGGCCTCGAATATGCGAGAGGAACCGAACGCCTTGTTGGCATCGTTAAGATCGTAGGCCAGACGCCCCGGTGTCCCGTCGAGCGGTTCTATCAGTTCACGGAATTCGGTTGCCAGCGGTTTGGCTTCCAGTCCTTCAAGATTCCATTCGGCCCAGGAGCGTACAAGGGATCCGGCGCTGTCTACGGCTACGGCGATAAAAAGAAAAATCGCCAGAACCGCCAGATACGGACAACGAAAGCGTTCGATGAAAAAGCCGCTGCCGATGGCGGCCAGGATCAGGATTCCAAAATAAACGAACGGCCACAGGCGGACGTTGACGAAAACAGGATGCAGGGTGGCGCCGATAATGAACAGGATTGTCGCCACACCGGTCATCCAAACCCAGGGAAGTATCGGAGCACCGCGTTTACGACATGCAAAACCGATGGCTGCCGCCGCCGGTAATACGGCCAGATAGGCCGGCCAGGGAAGGGTGCCCCAAAGTGTGACATCCCAGTTGTCGCCGAAATCGACGCTGTACTCTTGCTTGGCTAGAAGCGGGAACAGCCACCAGGCGCTCAGTAATACGGCCGGTATGCCATCGCAAAACAGTGCGCTAAGCGCTTTGCGCATGCCGCAACGCGGCCGCGCAAACGGCATGATGGCGATCGTCAGGATGGCGATGATGGACGTAAAAAAATGCGACAGCATCAGCGCGGCCAGAAGAAGCGCAGTATGGATGCGGGATTGGCCGGTATCGGCATCGCGCCAGGCGCAGGCCAGGCACAACGGGAAGATCGCGAAACTGATGCTGCTGGCAATCATGCCGGCCAGGGTACTGTACAGATTGACCCCCCACATGACGTGGGCATCGGTAAACAGGAACGGTAACGTCGCCGCCGCCATCAGAGCCGATACGGATTTCGGGAATCTTAGTATGCGGCCGGTCAGCCAGACGCTGAATGGTAAAAGGATTATGCCCAGGATACTTGTGAATTTAAACGCCATGTTGAACGGCGCCAACAGGCTGATGATGGCGATTAACATGTAGGGCAGGGGAAAATAAAATTGAAACGCCGGAAAACCGGACCACCAAGCGTGCGACCAAGTCAATAACCGGCCGTCGCCGAACCAGTACGTTCGCAAATGCGATGCCAGGTAATTGTGGGCCGGTGTATCGCCGCCGACTGTCAGCGTATCCAGCCACAATAAACCGGGCGGTATATGGGCCGTCAACAGCAGTAACATGAATAAACCGATCATCCAACCGCTGCCGAACCAGGCGATGGCGGGCGGTACACGCTTTGCCACATGCGGCCACTGGCAGACCGCAAACAATAACAGCAGTATCGTGGCGATCGCAATCCAAAACTTTGGATGCCGCGCCAGGTATCCACGATGCGCTGGAATTTGAACGGCAGCGCTCCGGACCATGCAACGCGGCAGCGTATCCAGTTCGTACGTGATCACCGCGGCGATGGTAAGCCGGCTGCCGGCGCGCGCACTCCGGTTGTGAAGGGGGAAACGGAGGCTGCGCGCCGATTCCGCCGGGATATCCAGAACCTGTTCCTTTACCGCGGTTTCCAGTTCATTGGGCAAGATCAAGCGGACCCGGGTATGCAGCGGATGCGTATGCCCGGAAACGACGACCAGGCGTAAGTCGCCGTGATCTTTCAGATGATCGGGCGGATAAAGAAGAATCCGCAACGGCGCCACCGTTGCCGCCGCAGGCAAGAGATTGGTGACGGTGGCCGCCATAATAGAAGAGAATGGATAACCGCTGCTGTCGTGGTAGGTGGTCCTTAAAACCAACGGATATTCACCTGGCGGTAGCGGTGAGGTCGTTTGTAACGGATAGGTGAATGCAAGCTTATGTCCCGGAACCAATGGTTCGTCCGCATCTTCCCATACTTGAGTCACGCCGGCAAACTCGGCTTGCCAGCGCAGGCGATGAACGCTCTCGGTTCCACGATTGGTGATTTCAATCGTGCATTTCAAGTCGTCCGCCGCGCCGGTCACGTTGACCGTCGGCGATAAACGGATGGTGTGCGGCACGTCGTCAGCCCTAGCGATGCAGGCAAGCGTGATGAAAATGATTGCGGCAAGCCGTCTTTGGCGAAGGGGTCTTATGGTGAATGTATCCATATACAAAAGCGCCGCTGCTTCAGGATGAACGGGAATTATTGTCTTAAATGGCGCCCCCTAGGGGAGAATGGCAATTACTTAAACCCGGTTTCAAAGCCATGGCTTGTCAGCACGCCATGTGTGTGAGTGTGTGAGTGTGTGGGTGTGTGAGTGTAAGAACGTTGCGTACCACATGTTCTTTTCGCTCTTCCCACATACCCACATACTCACATACTCACAATTGGTATGGCGCCTTCACAATGCCTGACGGGCGCCGCGCTTTTCGTTCTACCGGATGTCGCGACAAAAGGCAAGCCCTAAAAATCGCCTTGGCATGGGACGCCGCCTCCCGTGAAGGTCGCGAAGGACGGTTGACGGAACTGCGAACGCGCGAAACAATAGTAGTTGCCGTTCTGAGTGTCCGCGTAGCGGGCGAACGGCAACAGGTCAAAGTCCTCATCGTTTGCCACATCCAGCGCAATGCTTTCTCGATGCTGCCGTTCAGGACAGACAAATT